>SXVE01000328.1 GCA_005790265.1 Acidobacteriota bacterium
CGGAGTCTTTTCAAATAATTTGAAAAGACTCCGATTATAAAAATTTTCATTCTTTGAACTCGTTCAAAAAATTATCGTTTTCTTCAAAAAAAACTTGCCAAACCATCTCCGGTTCAGGTTAAAATGATTTTGGGGTTTGCAATTCCCATTCTTTTCGGCGAGAATCAAAATCGCTAACCGACAGTTAAACCAAAAATAATTTTCAAAATTTAAGCAGCTCTCCACAATTTGGTCAACCAAATTTTTTGTCGTTTTTTATTTTTGTCGCCGGTTATTAAAGTTAGATCAGTTCTACGATTCGACTTTTTGCACACCTTTAAAAATTAAAATTCAGGAGTTTTTTTGATGAATCTAAGAAAGAGTTTGGATATTTCTTTGTGTTTCCTATTATTTTCGGTAATTTTCGTTTCGAGTTTTAACGCTCAGGAACGCTCAAGAGTGGTTCAGCGACCGACCGGCACGACGCCGACCAGAGAAAGCCAACCGATCAATCAAATTTCCAAACCGACCGAACTCGTCAAAAAAACAATTCTTTCCTCGCCCCTTTCCAAACCAGTTTACCGACCGACTCTTTCCAATCAAATCATTGTCAATCAACCGCCGGTCGCATCATCGGTCGTTAAAAAAACCGCTTCGTCGCAGCCGATTAACGCTCCGGCAAATTACGCGGCGATTTCGTCAAACCGCGGTTCGATGTACGGCGCGGGCTTAAAGTCTCGCATAATGTACGGCATCAACGCGCGGCTCGGAATTCCGTATTTGTACGGTTCGACCGGACCGAATCGCTATGATTGTTCGGGTTTTGTCTGGAGCGTTTTTAACGATGCGGGAATTTATTTCGAGCGTTCGAGCGCGCGCACTTTCTGGCAGGAATTCGAGCCGGTAACCGGCGACGACCGATTTCAATTCGGCACGCTCGTCTTTTTCAATAAATTAGGGCATGTCGGCATCGTCGCCGACGAAAAAGGCTTTTATCACGCGTCTTCGAGCAAAGGAATCACCTATTCGACGTTTGACGGTTACTGGGGAAAACGCGTTGTCGGTTTCCGCCGCATTCCTTTAAGTAAAGGATTGCCGACTCAGGAATTAGTTCAAAATCACATTGTCAATCAACAATAATTTTCGCCGCCGAAAAAATTACAAGCCCGAAACATTCATCAGTTTCGGGCTTTTTTTGTTTTTTAAGTTGATTTAAGTTTTCAGCCGAGAAAACCGGGACGCGCGCCGTGATCTTTTACTTCATAAATCACCGCGATTTTATCAATTGCGACATAAGCGACGCGTTCGCTTTCATCGCGCAAATATAAAACGCCGTTTTTTACATCAACAATGTCGCCGCGAAAAGTCGCGTTTGTTCCGCAGGAAACGTCAATTTTTTTGCCCATCAGCTGCTTTAAAAATTCTTCCATTTTCGTATTTTTCACTCCGTAATTTAATTTTTGATCGTTAAATCCATCACGCTAATTCATCACCAATCTCATTCGTTGCGGCGCAATATTTATCAGAAACGATTGGAAAAAGAATTGATTTTTCCGCCGATTGCCCAGCGCGAAATGCGTCGGTCGGCAGACGTTTTCGTTTCGCTCGAACTCGTTTTTTGCGCGTCGCCGAAAGCCAGCGCCGCGGCGATCAGCGCCATATCTTTTTCCGTTTCCGATATCTCGTGCGTTTTTCTTCGTTCGTTGAATGCGGCGATGAATCCCGTATCAAGATTGCCGGCGATAAATTCGGCGTCCTCAACGATTTGCCGAAAAAACGGCAGCGTTGTTTTGATTCCGCCGACTTCGTATTCCTGCAGCGCGCGGCGCATTCGATCAATCGCTTCGGCGCGCGTTCTGCCGTAAACGGCGAACTTTGAAATCATCGGATCGTAATAAATCGAAACTTCCGCGCCTTCGTAAACGCCGCCGTCGTCGCGCACGCCGCTTCCCTGCGGCAGTCTGAGGCGCGTAATTTTCCCCGGCGACGGCAGAAAATTATTGTCCGGGTCTTCGGCGTAAACGCGGCATTCAATCGCGTGTCCGTCCCAACTGATTTCTTCCTGCGTGAACGATAACTTTGCGCCCGCCGCGACGTTGATTTGCTCGCGCACTAAATCAATTCCCGTAACCAATTCCGTTACCGGATGTTCGACTTGCAAACGCGTGTTCATTTCCAAGAAATAAAACGACTTATCTAAATCGGAAACCAGAAACTCGACTGTCCCGGCGCCGACATAATCAACGGCTTTCGCCACTAAAACGGCGCACTCGCCCATTTTACGCCGCAGTTCCGCATCATTGAGCGGCGACGGACATTCTTCGATCACTTTCTGGTGACGGCGCTGAATCGAACATTCGCGTTCGCCGAGATGAACATGATTGCCGTGTTTGTCGGAAAAAATCTGGATTTCGATGTGGCGCGGGCGGACAATCGCTTTTTCAACGTAAACCGCGTCATCGCCGAAACTGGCAGCGGCTTCCGATTGCGCGGCTTCGAGCGCGTTCTTTAAATCGTGCTCGTTTTCCACCAGTCGCATTCCTTTTCCGCCGCCGCCCGCCGAAGCTTTGAGCATTACCGGATAACCGAAACTCGCCGCGACCGCGCGCGCTTCTTCAAACGATTGCAGCGGTTCGGTCGTTCCCGGCACGACCGGAACACCGGCTTCAATCGCAATTTTTCGCGCGGAAATTTTCCCGCCCATCGCGTCCATCGCGTCGGGCGACGGTCCGATAAACGTGATTCCTTCACCGGTCACCTGCCGCACGAATTCCGCATTTTCCGACAAGAAACCGTAACCCGGATGAACGGCTTCGGCGCCGGATTTTTTCGCCGTTTCGATAATTTTGTCCCAGCGCAGATAACTTTCCGTCGAAGGCGCGGCGCCGATCGGGTACGCTTCGTCAGCCATTCGGACGTGCAGCGCGCGCGCGTCTGCGTCCGAATAAACGGCGACCGTTTTAATATTCATTTCCCGGCAGGCGCGAATGATTCGGCAGGCGATTTCTCCGCGATTGGCAATCAAAATTTTTTTGAACATAAAGAGTTAAACGTAAAATGGACAATTGGAAATGGAAAATGAAATACAAAGATAATCTCGGTTTTATTTTCCATTTTCAATCGTCCATTTTACATTAGTATC
>SXVE01000329.1 GCA_005790265.1 Acidobacteriota bacterium
GCCAGAAATAACGCTTTGGTGAGTAATTTGCAAATTTTCACATCTTTTTCTCCAAATACAAGAAAATGTCGAACTTATGATTGAGCGGAATCATTCCGCCTAATCGTCAATTTTTGCTTATTATCTGGAATGATTCTTGATAATAAGCTAAATCGTGTATTATCTGGAATGATTCCGGATAATAATCTTAATATCCGGATTACTCTAATCTAAACTTTTTGCTTTGACAATAAAAAGTATGGAACAAAAACCAAAATTACTTGACCAAGTTCGAGCAGTGGCACGGGCGAGGCATTTAAGTCATAAAACGGAAGATGTTTACCATAATTTTATCAAACGATTTATCTTATTTCACGACAAACGCCATCCGAAAGAAATGGGCGCGGAAGAGATTACGGCTTTTCTTACACATTTGGCTGTAAAAGAAAACGTTTCCGCCTCGACACAAAATCAAGCATTTTATTCGCTCTTATTTCTTTATCGTGATGTTTTAAAAATCAATTTGTCGCACATTGAAGGCGTGGTTCGCGCTAAACGAAGCGAGCATCTTCCGGCGGTTTTCACACAGCGCGAAGCGAAAGCGATTTTGGAAAATCTTTCCGACACGCGAAGACGAAGTTATGCGACGTCATTACACCTCGGAATCAACAATTCAAAAAGCAGTTCGCGACGCAATGAAACGTGCCGAAATTAACAAACACCGCAACTGTCATACGTTTCGCCATAGTTTTGCAACACATCTGCTTGGAAGCAACTACGATATTCGCACCGTGCAGGAACTTCTCGGACACAAAAGCGTCAAAACCACTCAAATTTATACTCACGTTTTGAAAAATAAATCATTTGTGAAAAGTCCGCTCGACAATTAAAACAAACGAAAAAAAGGTGCAAGATTTTTCGTTAAATCTTGCACCTTAACATCATAAAACCGATTTTTAATATTTCATCAATTCCGCCGCTGCTTTTTCGACGTCTTCGATTTGCGGCAGAATGAAATCTTCGACCTGCGGCGCGTAGGCGACGAACGTATCGGTCGCACCGATTCGGCGAACGGGCGCGTCGAGATATTCAAATAATTCGTCGGAAATGCGGGCGGCGATTTCTGCGCCGTAGCCGTAGGAAAGCGGGTCTTCGTGGGCGACAATGACGCGGTTTGTCTTTTTGACCGATTCGGCGACGCGTTCCCAATCGTATGGAACGAGCGTGCGCAGATCAATCAATTCGACGGAAATGCCTTGTTTTTCGAGCCGTTTCGCCGCTTCAAACGAGCGCTGCACGAGCGCGCCGAACGTCACAATCGTCAAATCCGTTCCTTCGCGCACGACTTTCGCCTTGCCGAACGGAATCATAAATTCCGACGACGGATACTGCGATTTGTTGTAAACCTGCCGATACAAATGTTTGTGTTCGAGAAACATTACCGGATCGTCGCAGCGAATCGAAGTTCGCAGTAAACCGTTGGCATCTAAAGCGTTAGACGGATAAACGATGCGCAAACCGGGCGTGTGCGCGAAAATCGTCGTGCCGGATTGCGAGTGATAAACCGCGCCGCCTTTCAAATAACCGCCGACCGGCACGCGAATGACCATCGGGCATTTCGTGTCGCCGTCCGAACGCCAGCGCGTCACCGCGACTTCGTTGCGAATCTGGTGATACGCCGGAAAAATATAATCGAAAAACTGAATCTCGACGACCGGTTTTAAGCCGCGCAGAGATAAACCGACGGCGCGACCGACGATGTTCGCTTCGGCGAGCGGCGAGTTGAAAACGCGCGCCGAGCCGAATTTTCTCTGCAAATTCGCCGTCACCTTAAATACGCCGCCTTTGCCTTTGACGGTTTCGAGATATTCTTCCCTTGACACGTCGGCGACATCTTCGCCGAACACGACAATCGAAGCGTCGCGCTCCATTTCTTCGTGCATACAGCGATTGATCAGATCAACCATCGTTCCCGCATTGCCGGAGAGTTCCGCTCCTTCTTCGGTGTCGAAATCTTTGCTCGTCGGGTCAACATCCGGCGAATAAACGTTGCGATACGCCGATTCGGGCGCGGGTTGCGCCGTTGCAATCGCGATGTCGGACGCTTCGGTAACTTCTGCGTCAACTTCTTTGCGCAATTTTTCCAGTTCTTCCGACGAAATAATCGCTTCGGTCATTAAGAATTCGGCGAAAGTTTTGATCGGGTCAATCGCCGCGTCTTTTTCGAGTTCTTCGGTCGGGCGATACAGTTTTTCGTCGTCCGACAAACTGTGCGAATACGGGCGAATCACTTTGGCGTGAACGAACGCCGCGCCTTTTCTTTCTCTACAAAATTCAACGGCGCGAACGAATGTTTCGTAAGATTCGAGAACGTTTGTGCCGTCGCATTTTTGAATGTAAAGATTCGGAAAACCGGCGACCAATTTTGAAATATCGCCGCCCGCCGTGTTCACTTCGACTGGTGTGGAAATCGCGTAGCCGTTGTCTTCGACGACGAAAATCACCGGCAGTTTCATATTGCACGCCGAATTTAACGCTTCCCACCATTCGCCTTCGCTCGTCGTGCCGTCGCCGACCGACATATAAACGACTTCATCGCCTTTGAATCCGTTGACTTTTTCCTGCAAAATCGGCAGAAGTCCCGCTCGATACGACGCTTCCGCCGCGCCGACCGCGTGCAGCGCCTGCGAACCGGTGCACGAACTTTGCGACGGAACGTTCAAATCTTTGTGTCCCCAGTGCGAAGGCATCTGACGACCGTGCGAATTCGGATCGGCTTCCGCGCCGACCGCCGAAAAAAGCAGTTCCTGCGCCGTCATTCCGAGTCCGAGCATCAGCGCGCGGTCGCGGTAATACGGAAAAAACCAATCGTATGCCGGTTTCAACGCTTTCGCCGCCGCGACTAAAACCGCTTCGTGTCCCGCGCCGGA
>SXVE01000330.1 GCA_005790265.1 Acidobacteriota bacterium
AAATATCGCTTTCGATGGCGCGTTTGTTAACTCGAAGCGGTTCGTCGTGGCGCGTTTCGCCAATTTTTACGAGGTTTTCGTCGTCTTCCGCGTCGTGATTGTAATAACGGTCTGGATAAAATTCCTTAAAAATCGTGGGTCCGACCATCCGCTCCATTTCCCACGCTGTCATCTTGCGGTGCAGCGAATTGGCGATAATCAAATGAATGTCGTCAACGCCGTTTGCCGCGCACATATCCAGCACGACTTCGAGCATCGTCTGCCGCAAATCCGGCGTCTGCATCGGCGGCAGCGGCAGCGAAATATCGTCCATCGCAATCGTCACGCGCATTCCCGGCTCAAGCTGCGCGTAAAGCGGTTTCGCGTCAATCGGATGATTCACCGCGTAACGAATCGCCGCTTCACGATTCGGCAAACCTTTAATCGGCGGATTCGGATAAATCACGCGCGTCCCGATCGGCAGATCGTTAATAATAAAATCCTCGCCGAAAGGCATTATGCGCGGCGCGCTGTCTTTATCGATGTAAACGATTGATTCGTGTGTTTTTCTGCGTAATTGCAATGACATATTTTTATAATTGCTTATTTCAACTCTTTATCAAAACTTTTTACCGCTTCCAAAATCGTTTCGACCGCGCGAACGTAAAATTCCTGGTTAATATTGACGAAATCGTCGGTCGGGCGATGGTAATCCTTGTGATCTTCGACACCGAAATAGATGAACGGGATTTTTGCCGCGTGGAATGCGCCGTGATCGGATTGATTCGTCCAATCGTTTTGCCCTTGTTCCGGGCGGTCGTGTCCGAGCAGCAATTTTATTTTCGCGTTTTTGGCGACGGCTTCGAGCGCCGGTTTAAATTGCGGATTGTGATAAGTTCCGCTCGCGTAAAGCTCGTTTTTATCGCTGCGCGAAAGCATATCCATATTGACGTTCATCACGATTGATTCTTTGGCGGCGGGCGGCGCGGCGATGAAAGCGCGGGCGCCGCGCAAGCCGGATTCTTCGCCGTCAAATGCGGCGAAAATTACCGAATGCTGCGGTTTATTTTTCTTAAAATATTCGGCGAGCGCAAATAGCGCCGCCGTGCCGGATGCGTCGTCGTCCGCGCCGTTGTAAATTTCGCCTTTTTGGATGCCGACGTGATCGTAATGCGCCGAGATGACGATGAATTTGTCTTTGTACTTTTTGCCTTCGATGAATCCGACGACGTTTGCGCCGCTGATTTTCGCATTGGCGCGGTTGGTGAATTCAAACGGCGCGACGTATTCATTGCCGAACGCTTTAACACCCGTTTCTTTGAAGCGGCGAACGACGAATTCGCGCGCTTTGATGCCGCCCGCCGTTCCGATTCCGCGTCCCTGCATCTCGTCTGCCGACAGCGTTTCGACATCGCGCAAAAGTTGTGCGGCGTTGATAATTTTCGACGCGGGGGCGGAAGCTTGTTTGACCGTTGTCGTTTGCGCGCAGACGGACAGCAGCGAAAAGGCGAAAATAAAAAATGATGTAACGAGCTTCATACAAATATAAAAAATTACTTCAAATCGAGAATTGCCCAATCGTGCTGCGTTGCGGTTTGTTTCAGGCGAAAATCCGGATTGACGGCGACCGGATGCCCGACGATGGACAGCATCGGCAAATCGGAAATCGAATCGCTGTAAGCATAAGATTCGGACAAACTAACGTTTTCGCGTTCGGCGTATTCGCGCATCCATTTCGCTTTGGTCGCCGACGCCATCACCGGCGGCAGAATGCGTCCGGTCGCGTAACCGTTGACGAATTCGAGACGGTTGGACACGAATTCTTCAATGCCGAGATAGTCGCACAAACGATCAATCGTAAAATCGAGCGCGCCGGTAATCACGATTTGCCGGTGTCCGATTTTTTTCGACGCGCGAATCAATTCGAGCGTGCCCGGATAAATCGCCGGTTTCAAAACGTCTTCAAAAAGTTCTTCGGAAAAATACCGCAGACGATCCTGCGATTCGCCTTTGTAGCTTTGAAAAAAGAATTCGTTAAAAACGTTGCGCGAATAAAGATCGGTCACGCCGAACAAAGGCAGTTTGGCAATCGTCGCCGCGCTTTTTTTCATCGTTTGCAGCAGTCCCTGCTGGCGGCGCGAATAAAACGCGAGCGTATGCACCAAATTCGTGCTGACGAGCGTTCCTTCCAAGTCATAAAATGCGGCGGCTTTTGTTTGTTTCGTTGTATTCACTGGATTTCACCGAAAATGAATTGTCATTCATTAATGCAAAGTAAAGAATATAACTTATTTTTGCCGTTTTTGGTAACGGCTTCGATTTTACAAATGCCGTTTATCATTTATCATTTACTCGCAATCTGAAATAAATGTTCAAAGACGGTAAACGATAAATGAATACACGCCGCGCAGTTTTTCCCGGTTCTTTTGATCCGCTGACGAACGGACATCTCGACATAATTAAACGCAGCGCGCCGCTGTTTGACGAAATTATCGTTGCGGTGTTGAATAATCCCGAAAAAAATCCGCTGTTTACCGTTGCCGAACGCTGCCGGATGATTGAAGAAATTCTGCCGCAAATCGAAACCGACGGATGCGATTTTGTCGTTGACAGCTTTTCCGGTTTGACCGCCGATTTCGCGAAAAAAAGCGGCGCGAGCGCCATCGTGCGCGGCATTCGCGCCGTTTCCGATTACGAATACGAGCTGCGAATGGCGCTGATGAATCGCCGTTTGGAGCCGACAATCGAAACGGTTTTTTTGATGGCGGCGGAAGAATTTTCTTATGTTTCGTCAAATTTGATGAAACAAGTCTTTACTCTGGGCGGACGCGTCGAAGGTTTGATTCCGGCGCTCGTCGAAGCAAAAATGAAGGAAAAAATCAGCCACAAATAACGCGAATAACACGAATTATTTTTTTGTTCTTTATTCGTGTTATTCGTGTTACTCGTGGCAAAATGTCTTTATGAAATTTCCCGTTTCCGAAAATGTCGCCCGTATGAAAACTTCTTCGACGTTCAAAGCGATGCAAGCCGCCGCGAATTTGCGCGAAAAAGGTTTTGACGTAATTGATTTAACCGTCGGGGAGCCGGATTTTCCGACGCCGGAATTTATCAAAGATCTGGCGATTGAAGGTTTAAACAAAGGAATCACGAAATACACCGCCGCCGCCGGAATGAAGCCGTTTGTCGAATCGGTCGCGCATTTCTACAAAGAACAATTCGGAGCCGATGTTGCGCCGAACGAAATCGCGGCGGCGTGCGGCGGAAAACAGGCGCTGTTTAACGCCGCGTGCACGATTTTGAGCGCGGGCGATGAATGTTTGATTCCGAAACCTTACTGGGTCACTTTTCCCGAAATCGTCAATTTTACCGGCGCGAAAAGCGTGTTCATCGAAACCGAGGAAACGAATTTTGTTTTAACGGCGGAACAAGTCAAAAACGCCATCACGGATAAAACCAAACTTTTAATCGTCAATTCGCCGAGCAATCCGAGCGGCGCGGTTATTCCAAGCGATGAAATGCGCAAAATCATCGAAGTTTGCGCCGAGCGAAACGTTTACGTGCTAACCGACGAATGTTATTTGTTTTTCGTTTATCCGCCGTCGGAAGTTTTCACGTCCGCCGTTTTGCCCGCCGAACTCAAAGAATTCGTCTGCGTCGCCGGTTCGTTTTCCAAAACCTACGCGAGGACCGGCTGGCGCATCGGCTACACAATCGCGCCCGAAACGTGGACAAAGGAAATGATCAAACTGCAAAGC
>SXVE01000331.1 GCA_005790265.1 Acidobacteriota bacterium
GCTGAAAAAAGAAATGGATAGACTGTTGGCAGCAAAAATCAACAATCCGTCAAGGCTCACATTAGCGCTCGGAAAATTGATGACCAAGAAAGCGGAATTGCAGACGGGGTTATGGATTTTGCTGAAAAAGTATGATGCCGCGCATATCGAAGTCAAACAGATTAAGCGCAAAATGGAAATTTACGAAGCGGCGATCAAAGATATTCTCGGTTAAAATTCGTCGGATTCTAAAATCTCTTCGGACACAATTTCGTATAGATCTGCGGCTTCGTCACGCGAAACTTGTTTTTTCGCAGGAATTTGCAAAACTTTAACTTTCGTCAGGCGATTGCGGCGATTGATTTCAATGAAATCATTGGCTTTGACTTCTTTTGAAGACTTCGCCGTCAGATCATTGACTTTGATTAAGCCGGCATCGCAAAATTCCTGCGCCAGACTGCGCCGTACAATCAAACGGCTGGCTTTTAAGTATAAATCGAGTCGCATTTTAGAAGTGTAAAACGGAAAAGCGGAAATGAGAAACGTATAAAATTAACGTTGCCCATTTCCGCTTTTTGATTTGAAGTTATTATTTTGTCGCTTTTTCGGTTTTTCGCTCTTCGGCAAACAGCAAAGGGGAAACAATCGGGCGATATGTGTCGTTGATTTTAATGTATGAATCACGGCGTAAATCAGCCAAATATTTCTTTTGCTGTTCCGGTCCGCGCTTCATTGTCAGCGCCATTCTCACCGCGTTTTCATCGAAAAACGTTTCGCTGGTCGCCTGCGTTTTTTCGTCAACGCGAAGAATTTCAATGCCGACTTGATCAATTTCCACCGGCTCTGAAATTCCGCCGACTTTTAAGTCTTTGACAGCGGCGGCAAAACGCGGGTCTAAATCTTTGGTGTTAAATTTACCGACTTTGCCTTTTGTTTCAGCGGCGTTCTGCCGGTCGGAATTTTCCATTACGAGTTTCTCAAAATCGGCACCGCTTTTTAATTGCGCAATAATTTGTTTGGCTTTTTCGCGAACGGCTGTTTCTTCGCGTCCGGCGAAACCGAGAAAGATTTCACTGAGCGCGACGGTTTCCGGCTTGGTAAATTGAGCTTTATTCTGCTCATAATAATCTTTCATTTCCTTTGCGCTCAAGCCCCAGTAAAGTTTCGAGCTGACTTCGCGCTGAAGAACCGCTTCGCGCGTCGCCTGTCCGCGCCAAACCGAGCGAATTTCCTGCGGATCGAGTCCGTTGTCTTCCATATTTTTATAAAGCGCGTCGAGAGTTTTTAAGTTCTGCTGCTTCATAATTTCCAGAAAGCGCTGGTTGATATTGGCTTCGATTTCAGATTCCAAACCGACTTCTTTCGCTTTTTGCACGAGCAATTCCTCGTTGATCAGATTAGCGATCAGCTCGCCTTTTTTTTCTTCAACCAACTTTTGCCCTTCTTCGCGCGTTTTACCTTCCTGAACATAAGTGTCGACGGCGTTTTTCATTTCGCGTTTGATGCGCGACAGCGTAATTACGCCTTCATTCACCTGCGCGACGACTTCGTCAACCACTTTCGTTTCGCTTTCCTGCGCGAAAGCCGAAAAACTCATCAAAAATAAAACCGCAATCGCAAAAAATGCGTAACTCGTACGTTTCATCGTTTAACTCCCGAATAAATTTTTAACTGAAAATATTAAACTTCAAATGGATTTTTGGCAACTAGACCGGTTTGATGCAGAAAAATCCATCTGCGTTTCACGGAAACTTAAATTTTTACTTTTGTTGGAAAGCGCCAAAATTGAGTGTTTATAATAAATAGAGGATTTTCCGCTTTTGAAAATCCTTTGCCGAAAATAAAAATGAACAAAAAATGTCCGAACTGCCAATTGATCAATTTCTCGGAAAACGAAAAATGCCGCCGATGTGACGGCGAACTCGCTGAAGTCTCGAGCATCGCGCCGCACTTTCAATCTGCAAAATCAAAAATCTTCAAACGCCTTGCGGGTTTGGTTTTGGCGTGCCTGATCGCTTTGTTCGGATTTTATTTTTCGCTGATTTTTTCGGCGAAAAAGCTGACTTACGACGAGCGTCAGACGGTCGAACGAAGCGTTGCCATTCTCGCTGAAAAAGGTTTTGACAAAGAAGTCTTTTTATTAAAATATCTGACCGCTTTTCGCAGCAACGATAATTGGCTGAATGCTTCGGTCATCAAAGAAAACGCTTATGCGGCGACGAATTTTCCGTTTGAAATTATGACGCTTTACCCGGATTTTTTCACGTTTCCGGCTGATGATGTCGAGCGCGCGGCGATTCTTCTGCACGAAGCGATTCACTTAAAAGGCGGCGACGAAAAAGAAGCATACCAATTTGTCTGGAAAAACCGCAAACGGCTCGGCTGGACAAAAGAAAATTACGCCGGTTCGATTTTATGGAACAATGTTCGCCGCCAAACTCAGGAATATTCGCCGGATTTATTCGTTTGCGGAACCGGCGGGCATTCTGACTGCACGGAGTAATCAATAACTAATTAACAATTACGAATTACGAATTACGGCGCATTATTGAAAGTTGATTACTCTATTTCTCGTTACACACCGGCAATTTATTTTCAGAGTTTGTCCAACGATTATGACTGCGCAATTCGTAATTTATAACTCGTAATTTGTAATTGTTAATTCGTCATTAGTTTTGCACTTCTTCCAAAACCAGCCGCGCGGCTTCGATCAAATTGTTTATTTTTATTTCGACGCGCAAAATTCCGTTCGGCGAAAAAACGGCGGTTTCGTTTTTCGCCAAAAATTCCATTAATTTCTCCGGCGAAACTTTGGCGTTTTCGCCCAATTTAATCGCCAAACCTTCTTTCGTTTTATCAATCGAAACGACGCGCATACTCTCTGCCGTTTTTCTGAGGCGCGCGTAATCAAACAGATTATCAACCGATTCGGGCAGCTTGCCGTAACGGTCTTGGATTTCCGTGTAAATCTGGGCGAGAATTTGATCGGATTCGGCGCTGGAAATGCGTTTGTAAGTCCGCAGACGCTGCGAAGTTTCGGCGATGTAATCCTGCGGAATCGAAACGTCAACGCCGAGATTGATCGCGACGCTCGTTTCGTCTTCGACTTCATCGCCTTTGAGTTCCTGAATCGTTCGCTCAAGCATTTTCGTGTAAAGATCGAAGCCGAGCGCGTCGAGCTGACCGGATTGCTCGCCGCCGAGAATGTTCCCCGCGCCGCGCAATTCCAAATCGAGCGCCGCGATGCGAAAACCGGCACCGAGATCGGAAAACTCGCGAATCGCCGAAAGACGCCGCCGCGCAATCGGCGTTAGTTCGAGTTCGCTTGGAATCAAAAGATAAGCGTATGCGCGACGATTCGAGCGTCCGACGCGACCGCGCAGTTGATAAAGCTGCGAAAGCCCGTAGTTGTCCGCGCGATTGATGATAATCGTGTTCGCCCTCGGAATATCAATGCCGTTTTCAATAATCGTCGTCGCCACCAAAACGTCGAATTTATATTCGACGAAATCCAAAACAGCGGTTTCCATTTCCTTTTCGTTCATCTGTCCGTGCGCAGTCACGATGCGCGCGTTCGGCACGATTTTTTGGATTAAACCGGCAATTGCGTCAATCGTTTCCACCCGATTGTGAATGAAAAACACTTGTCCGTCGCGCGCCATTTCAAGCTCAATCGCCGATTTAATCACGCTTTCGTTAAACTGCACGACTTGCGTGTTAATCGCCAGACGGTCGCGCGGCGGCGTTTCGATCACCGACATATCGCGCATTCCCAGCAGCGACATATTCAGTGTGCGCGGAATCGGCGTGGCGGACAAAGTTAAAACGTCCACGCGTTTTTTCAGTTGTTTCAGTTTTTCCTTGTGCGCGACGCCGAAACGCTGTTCTTCATCAACGATGACGAGACCGAGATTCGGCACTTTGACATCGTTCGATAAAATGCGGTGCGTGCCGATCAAAATATCAACTTTGCCGTTTTCCGCCGCTTCGACAACCTGTTTTTGTTCGCGCGCCGTGCGAAATCTCGACAGCAAATCAATTTTGACGGGAAACGCGGCGAATCTTTGTTTGAACGATTCAAAATGCTGGTATGCGAGAACGGTCGTCGGCGTCAAAACCGCAACCTGGCGGCTGTCCATCACAGCTTTAAAAGCGGCGCGCATCGCGACTTCGGTTTGCCGTAGCCGACATCGCCGACGACGAGGCGATCCATCGGAACGGGCGCTTCCATATCCGTTTTCAAATCAACAATCGCCGTTGCTTGGTCGGCGGTTAATTGATACGGAAACGCATCTTCAAATTCTTTTTGCCACGGCGCGTCCGCCGAAAAAGCGAAACCTTCGACGAGCTTGCGTTCGGCGTAGAGTTTCAAAAGCTCGTCCGCCATGTCGCGCATCGCGCGTTTCGCTTTCGCCTTGGTTTTCTGCCAGCCGAGACCGCCCAATCTGTCCAAACTCGGCGCGGCAGCTTCGCCCGACGAATAACGCGAAACCAAATCGAGCCGCTCGACCGGCACGAAAAGTTTCGTGTTTTCGGCGTAAACGAGCAGCATAAATTCACGCGAAACGCCGCCCGAATCGAGCGTTTGCAAACCTTCAAATCGCGAAATTCCGTGATCGACGTGAACAACGTAATCGCCGATCTTTAAATCGCGAAAATCGGAAATAAACGCGCCGATTTTTGATTTTTGTCGCGCCGTCGGCGCTTTGCGAGTCGCCGCGTTGCTGAATTCCGCTTGTGTTTTCTCGCCGAAAATGTCGGCTTCGGTGTAAAAAGTTAAACCGAGCGACGGAATCTCAAAACCGCCGGACAAATCGCCGACAAGCAGCGAGCGCGCCGGAACCGAAACCGCGTAATCGCGCAAAATTTCGGTCAGGCGCTCGGCAATTCCGTTTGACTGCATCACGAAAAGCGTTTGATTTTGGATTTTGGGCAAACTCTGTGCTGTATCGCTGTCGTTTTCTTCGTCGGAACTCGAAATTCGCAATTCGCCATTCGACTTTAGCGTTCCGGCGAAATCCGGCAGATTGCCGTGGAATTTTCTCGTGGCGCGCGCGCCGATTTCGTGTTCGGCGGCGATTTCGGCAGTTGGAAACAAAAATAAAGGATTGCGTTCGGGTTTATCGCCGCTTGCGCCCGACGATTTTTTCGCGCCGGAAAGCTCGGCGATGGAAACGGGAATTTCCGTTTCAAACGACAAATCTTCGCCGGTTTGCGCCGCTGCCGCGCCGAGCGCGCGCAGTTCAAGTCGCGGCTTTCTCGCCAGTTTTTCTTTCAGCTCGTCGCCGCTCAAAAATAATTCTTCGGGCTTTAAGCCGATTTCGCCCGCTTCGGTGATTTCGTGATGGCGAGCGCGCAAATTGTCGTAATAATTTTCGAGCGTTTGTTCGGCGATAAGCGGTTCGTCAACGACGAAAACGGCGTCTTTCAGATAATCGAACACGCTCGACTTGCGCTGATTAACAAGGGAAATCATAAATTCCCAGCCGGAAAAAGATTCGCCTTCGTCGGCAAAATCCGTGCGATCTTTCAAAGCGCGCGCCGATTTTTCATCGGCAAAACGCTCGCGCGCGAAAAACGACCAATCGCGAAAATCCTTGTCGGTCGCAGCAAATTCGCGCATCGGCGCAATCGAAATTTCCTTCAAATGTCCGATTGACAACTGCGTTTCGGCATCGAATTCGCGAATCGAATCAACCGTGTCGCCGAAAAATTCGATGCGCACCGGATTTTCCGCCGTCGGCGACCAGACATCGAGAATTCCGCCGCGCACGGAAAACTCGCCGATGCTCGCCAGCGGTTCGGCGCGTACGTAACCGGCGGCGACGAGTTTTTCGATCAGTTCATCGGGCGAAAAATCTTCGTCGCGGCGCAAAATCGCGCCCAATTCTTTGATTTCGGCGGGCGAAACCGTGCGCGAGATCAGCGATTTTGCCGAAGCGACTAAAAACGACGGTTGAGCGAACGACAAATTCCACAAAGCGAGCGCGCGTTTTTCCAGCGTTTCGGCGTGCGGCGAAACGCCCGAATAAACGTCGGTTTCAAACGAAGGCAGAACGAGGAACGAAGAACGAGAAACGCCGTGTGATGATGTTTTTGAATCGTTTTTTTCATCATTCTGCGTTCCGCCTTGATCGTTAAAAAAGCGCAGGTCGCATTCCCAGCAATCCAGATCCTTGTTCGTATCGGCGACGACGACGAAAGTTTTCGCCGCCGCGCGCTGCAACTCAGCCAAGACAAACGCTTTCGCGCTGATCGAAGTCAAACCGCCAAGGGAAATAACGCGCGTTTCGCGTTTTATTTCGCCGAGCAGCCGTTTTAACTCATTTGTGGTTTCGGTCGCAAAATTCATATTGAAGATGTAAATCTAAATTAGCACAAATGCCCGCCGATGCGGA
>SXVE01000332.1 GCA_005790265.1 Acidobacteriota bacterium
GCATCAGTAATTGCTAATTTTTTTCTTCCCATAAAAAAGTATTAACCGCCGTATTTTCTGGCGATAACAAACCCGAAAATGATGTGGAGCGCGCCGAAACTTGCCGCCATCGCTTCGTCGCCGAAACTTTTCGGCAGCAGAAAAACGACGGCACCGAGCGCGATAAAAAACCAGCCCATCACCGGAACGATTCTCACCGAAAAAGCGCCGCCGCACACAATCGCCGCGCCGTAACACAAAAGCCAAACGGCGACCATTGCTTCGTAAAATTCCAATCGCCACAATCCGAACGTCAGCACGATTCCGCAAATTAACGGCGGCAGAAAGCTTTTGGCGAATTTTCGCGCCGGTGCGCTCGTCAGCGAAGTTTTTATCAATCTCGACTTTTGCCACATCGCCAGAATGCCGATTGAAAAGGCGAGAATCGCTTCGCACAACCAAACCATCAGCCAATCGCGCGGCGATGTTTGATTGTCAGCGAAAAAAGCCGCGCCCAGCGCAGTTGCGCCCATCAACATTCCGCCGTAACCCGGAACCGCCGTAAAATGCGTTGATCGCTCCATCGTTTCGCGAATAAACTGCAAATTATCAAACGCTCTGTCTCCAAGATTTACCGGTTCATTTGACGATTTGTTTTCCCGACGAACTGCGCGTAATTCTGCCATAATTTACAAAACTTACGCCAAGATGTTTGAGTTGTCAAGAACTTTGCACTGCAAAGCTGCATAATTGGAGAAATAGGTCATTCTAAAATTAGATTTCGATTTTGAAACATTTGTAGATTAACAAACGCTTTGAAGCCGAAGTTTATTTTTCGCGGTGATCGGTGCTTTCAATGAATCGTTGAAAGTTATTTTTCGCGCTTTCCGTCGGCGGAATTGCTAAATAAACCGCAATCAAAAGCGCCGCGCAAAAGATACCGGCGAAAAATCGAGCGGGAAATTTGGCGCTGCGCCAAACTGTGTAAAGAATGGCAACAAATAAAATCAGCACCGGCAGAATCGTCCAAAAACTCGCCGAAAAACCGAAAACTCCAGCCAGATTCGGCATAAACCACGTTTCGCTGATTATTAATTTTGCCCACAAATCTTTGTGCGGAAAAAGAAATTTCGACGGAGCAAACGGAAAAGTCAGAACCGGAACCGCGCACAAAATTACCGAAGCGCCGAGCAGAAAAGCACGCCAAAAACTCGGATAGTATTCGATTTCTCCGTCGAAAAACGAATCGAGCAAAAGCGGAACGATTAAAATGAGATGCCGTGCGCCCATCGTCCAGTCGTCGTTGCGAAAATCGTAGCCGCACAAAATCAAAACGCTTAACGCGACGGAAAAAATTTTGACGCGATGACGCAGAGTGCGTCTTTCGCGCGACGTGAAAAAAGCGAAAACGGAAAAAATCAGCAGCGGCGAGTAGAAAAACACTCCGCGCGCCGGAGAGAAAAGCCATTGATAAATTTTGTCGGGCGTTGGGTAACCGAAAACAGAAGCATCGGCGGCAGTCGAAACAGCGAAACTGTTTTCAAGCGGAAAAAAAGGCGAGCCGAAAAGCCAGAAATTGTAAATGAGCAGGAAAATGGCAAACGGCGAAAGTCCGGCGAAAAAGCAAATCAATCGTAAGCCGCGCTCGCGTTTGTCAGCAAAATATAAACCGGCTCCGAACACAAAAACAGGAATGACCGCACCGTATTCGCAGCTGACGGCGATTCCGGCTAACAGTCCCGCCGCCAAACAGTTGCGCAGGAAAATCCGGTCGGTGTCGTAAAGCAGACGAAAGACAAAATAAAGACAAACGCCGACGAGCACGTGTGAAAAAAAAAGCAAACTGTAAAGAAAAAGCGGCGTTGCAAATAACAGCGCGGCGAGCGAATATTCGTCAACATCGCGTTTATAAAGCCAGAAGGCAAGCACGAATAACGGAAGCGTGGCAATAAAAAATCGCATCACAAACCAGCTGATGCGAATGTTTTCCGTTGTCGGCGCACCGACAAAAAGGCGCGTCAGCGCGTAAAAAGGCGCGGCTAAAACGGCGGTTCCCGGCGCTTTGTCCGAATACATTTCAGCAGAATCGCGGCTGACTGCTTCGACATTATTGCCGATCAAATCTCGCGTCCAGCCGATTTCAAATGAAGATTTTTCAATGATGGCGGCGGCAGTCGCCCAGCGCGTCAGTTCATTCGGCGAATTGTCGCGCGTAAAGATCGGCAAAAGATAAATTGCCAGAAAAAGATAAATCGCGAGCAGAATCTGTCCTCTATTTTTTTGCACCTTCTTTTTCGATGATTTCTATCATATTTTCGACTGGTTGCGCATTAGCGTCGGTCATCGAAAACGTTAGCCTTTTTCCCTGCATCCGAAAGTGAGTTCCGTTCCATTTATAAATCGAACGCGTGTAATGCGTCGGGCAGCAAATCTGTTCTTCGTCGCCGGTAATTTTGAGCGTGTCAACTTCGCCGATAATATAACGATCTTGCCCGTAAAGCTCGACGATCACGTCGCCGGCGTCGGAACGAATATCTTTCAAACCGCCGTCGGCACGGTCGCCGGTGCGAAAATACCAGATCAATTCGGGTTTTTCGTTTTGCATCGCAAAAAGATAAACGATCTGCGGAATCGCCGATCCGGTCGTGTCAATTTTGAGAATGACCGCCGCTTCGTCCTGTCCGTCTCCGGTTGCGTCTAAAAATTTGGTCGTGACGTATTCGAGACCGATTTTCTTTTCTTCTTTTGAAGCGGGCTGAATGCCGTTGATTAGTTCGACATCTTTGCCGTCGGGAAATTGCCAGCCGCGCGGCAGCGGATAAGTGTAGTTAGTAAAATCAATTTGTCCAATCGGCGAATCGGTTTTCTTGCCGCGCTCATCGAGCAGTTCTTTTTGCAAATTCGGCGGTTTTGGTAAATCGGGTTTTTGACTGACCGAAATTGGCGGAACAGGATTTTGCGCGTTCGCGTCTGAATCGTCAATAACGACTTCAACCGGCGCGTTTTCTTCGCGTGCGGCGCACGAAAAATTGAACGCAAGAAAACAAAACACCAAAACAAATCCAAATTTTTCGGCAAAATTCTTCATCGGCGAAATATAAATTTTTGAATCGGGCGGAATTTACGGTCGAGCGGATTTTCCAACAGACTAACACGATTTATTATTTAAAGTCTTTCGCAAAATTTACGTTTAGTTTTTCGGCGGCTTAACTATTTATCAAACCGCAACCGGCGCGGCGATTTTTCCGTGCGATTGATAACCGATCAAATTTAAGTTTTCGTATTTGAAATCGAGCAAACCGGCGAAATCTTTGAGATTTTCCGCGCCCGTGAATTCGAGTTGCGGCAGCGGCAGCGGTTCGCGCTGTAAAAGTTCTTCAACTTGCGCTAAATGATTGGAATAAATATGCAAATCGCCAAACGTGTGAATGAATTCGCCGATTTGCAAATCGCAAACGTGCGCGATCAAATGCGTCAAAAGCGCGTAGCTCGAAATGTTAAACGGAACGCCGAGAAACGCGTCGGCGCTGCGCTGATAAAGCTGGCAATGGAGAATTTTTTCGTTCTCGATTTTGAACTGAAAAAGCGTGTGACACGGCGGCAAATCAACTTGCGTCGCCGTTTTGGGATTCCAGCCGGAAACGATTAAACGACGCGAATTCGGATTTACACCGATTTCTTCGATCAGCGCTTTGATTTGGTCGTAACCATTTTTTTCAGGATAATCGCCGCCAAAACTGCGCCACAAATAACCGTAAACCGGACCTAAATCGCCCGTTTCCCGACCGAACCGTGAAGTGTGCGCTTCGTCCGCCCATTCCGCCCAAATATCCACGCCGCGCGCACGCAGATTTTTCTCGTTTGTGTCGCCCGACAAAAACCAGAAAAGTTCTTCGGCAATCCAGCGAAACGGAACTTTTTTTGTCGTGACAATCGGAAAACCTTCGCGCAAATCAAAGCGCGTTTGATAACCGAAAACCGAAATTGTGCCGAC
>SXVE01000333.1 GCA_005790265.1 Acidobacteriota bacterium
CCCAAACCGCCGCCGTCAATCGAAATAAAATGCGTGATTTTTCCTTTTAATTCCTGATTAAACAAATGGCGCGTGCCGTTCAAATCGCCCAAGCCTTCTTCGCCGACATTCGCTACGAAAATCAAATTTCCGGCGGTTGTTATTTGCTGTGCATTCAAAGTTTTAGCAATCGCCAGCAACAAAGTCAGCCCGCGTCCGTCGTCGGAAATTCCCAAACCTTTGTAAATCGTGCCGCTTTTTCGCACTTTCACGTCCGCGTTTTCGTCAAAAACCGTATCGAGATGCGCGGCTAAAACCAGCGTCGGAACTTTACCGCCGCCATTTCCCGGACGTTCGCCGATGACGTTGCCGACCGCATCAATTCGCACGTTTTGTAAGCCCAATTCGGTAAAACGATTTTTGAAATACGCCGCGCGCTTCTGTTCCTTAAAAGTCGGAGCCGGAATTTCGGTGATCGCGACTTGTTCATCAATCGTCTGCGGTTCGATTGATCTGATATATTCGAGCGCCGCTTGAATTTTTTTACTTTCCGCAAAATTTTTCAGCTCGTTCGGCGCGATTTGACCGCTCGCGACCGCGAGGCAGACGAAAAGAGCGAGCCATAAAACTACAGAAATTTGATAAATTTTACGCATTGAAATTCGATTGATTTATTCGGGAAAAGCGCATTTTAAAGCGTTTATCAAAGGCTGCCACGATTTAACGTCGCGGTGGACGATATTGGTCGGAATCTTTCGCAAACTGATTTTGGAAACCACGTTAATTTTATGCGCTCCGACAAATGTCGGAAACAATAAAACCAACCACATCGAACATATAAAAAGTCGCTTCATAATTTCGCCAATCCTAAAAATTCAAACGAAACGCAAATTGCATCAACCGCGGTCTGCCGATGGTGTTCGAGATTTTCCCGAAATTCGGGCTGTTAATGTCAGTGTCGGGATTGTCGAAATTAACAGTATTTAAGACGTTGAAAACTTCGCCGCGCAGCTCGATATTGACATTTTCGGTGATGCGCGTGCGTTTGAGAACGCTGAAATCAACGTTGAAATTTCGCGGTCCGTAGATTGACGAAAGCCCCAAAGATCCGATTGTTCCGGCGAGCGGATTGGTGAAAACAACCTGCGACGCGTCGCTCGTGCTGCCCGGCGCTAAATTCGGATTAATGTAAAAAACGCCGTTGCCGTTGTTTTGCAAACCGGTCAAATTTTGTATTTGGTCGCGCGTTAAATTACCAACGACGTTAACCGTATTGGAAGCCGAACGCGCATCGGTATTATAAGTTCCGCGCCCCGAAGTAATACTCAGAGGATCGCCCGAAACGTAGCGGATGATACTACCGATTTGCCAGCCGCTGACGAGATACGCCGGTAAACCTTTGACGTTTCTGAAAAACATTTCTTTGCCGCCGAACGGTAATTGATAAATAAAGTTCGCCGACAATTGATGTTTGTTCGTATAAACCGCATATTCGCGCCGCGTGTCGGTCAGAGTCAGAAACGAATTGGTGTCGCCGGTCGAGCCGACAAAATCCGACAAACCTTTGGCGAACGTGTAATTCGCCTGCACGCGCAAGCCGTTGGAAAGCCGTCTGGTTAATTCGACTTGCAGCGAATCGTATTGCGAAGTCGAACCGTTGGCGAAAAGCTGCGCGCCGCGCACCGCCGGATTAGCGCGGAAAAAGTTCAGCGGCAATTGACCGGCGCGGACGGCGCTTAAAAATGTGCCGCCGCGTTCGTTGTTCAAAATACGCAGACGCAGCAGATAATCAATAAAATCACCGGCGCGTCCTTCATCGAGCCGTGTAACGAAATTGACCAGCGTAAAACTGCTCGTCTGCGCGGCAAAAATCGTCTCGAAAAGCGGATTGACGACGCTGCCCGGAATCGCCGCGTTATAACGAAAACTCGGCGTCGCACTGCACGTCGCCACGCGGCGACACGCTTCGAGATTGTTTTGGGCAACGCGAAAAGCATCAATAAAAGTCTGTCCGGTGCCGCCCGGGTCTTTGGCGAAAATATTAACTTGGTTAAGGTCGTAACCGCGAAACAGTTTTTTGCCGCGATTGCCGACGTAGCGAACTTCGATTGAGGTTTTTTTGAAAATTTCGCGCTGAATGCCGAAAGTGTAATCGTGAACATACGGAGTTTTCAAATTTTCGTCGAACGCTCTGATGTCCACCGTTGAATTGACCTGAATGCTCTGCGCGGCGGGCAGCGAAAAGTTTGGCAGCGGCGCATCAGCGAAACCGTTGCGCAGAAAACCCGCATTTAGTGCGCGCGTCGTCGTCAAAATCAAACCTTCGTTGTCATCGAGCGTCGCGTCAATCGTGTTAAAAGAACCCTGGAAATAACTGATGCGGTAGCCGCCGCGGATCGAGGTTTTTCCGTCTTTGAACGGATCCCAGGCGAAGCCGACGACCGGCGCGAAATTATTTTTATCCGCTTCATAAAAATCGCCTTTGACGAAATCGAGCACCGGCGCGGTTCCGGTCAAAACGCCTGGCTGAAACAAATTGCCGTCACCGGAAACGCCGTATAAACCCGCCGAACCGTTAACCGGCAGCAAACCGAGATTATTTTTTTCGCGCGGCGTGGTGACGTATTCGTATCGAACGCCGAGATTCAATGTTAAATTCGGACGAAACCGCCAGCTGTCCTGAAAATAAAGGTTGGCTTCGAGATTTGAATAATTTCTGACTTCCGGCGCGCCGCGCACAAAACCTGAATTTTGGCTGATGACATTAAAGGTCTGCGTCACCGTTCCCAAAGCACCGGCGAGCGCGTTGGCGAGCACGCGGGCGGCGGTGAAATCCGCCGTCTGACTGCCGGAAAACTGCGTCGTCTGGGTAAACAGCGGGTCGTTGTTCGTGCTGAAATCAACGCTCGGCAGCGTGCCGTCAAGCGTAAAGCGCTCAACGCCCAAGGAACGAATTTCAACGCCGGTTTTGAACGTATGCTCGTTGCGCACGAATGTTAAATTATCTGTCCATTGCAGCACGCGCAAATCGCGACCTGACGCGATGAAATTATCTTCGGGATTGAAAACGGTCGTTAAAGCGATTTGATAACCTCTGGCAAAATCGGCGGTGTTGCCGAATTCCAGCGAAGAAATTTGCGCGCCGAAACGGGCTTCGTTGACCACGGTCGGCGCCAGAATCGAGCGCAGAGTGATCGAAAGACCGTTACCATTGGTTTTTCTCGTGCGATACGGCGCGCCGGGAAACGCTTCTTCGCCTTCGTTGATATAGTCGCCGAGAAAATCCACGATGCCGTGATTAAACGTGCCTTCGAGCGAATGTTTATCGTTGATGCGATGGTCAATGCGCGTCGAAAACTGATCGCTCGGCGAAATGATTTTGGCGTTAAAACGATAACCGCCGGTGTTTAAGCCGTCGCCGATTTGAAAATTGTTCGGAGTCGGCACGTTGGCTAAATAATTGGCAACGACCGGATCGAAAACGGTTCGATTGGCGCTCAGCGCGAACACGTTCTGCACGCAGATTGTTCCGACCGGAACGGCGTTCGTGCCGGTTGTGGCGCAAGTTCGGGCGCCGGTCGGAATTCCGGCGATAACGCTCGCCGGTGCGGTCAAAGTTGACAGCGCGACATTGGCGGGCGTCGTCGCGCGTCCTCTCAGATAACGAAAAATTCCCTGTCTGGCTTCGGCGGTGTAAACGAGACGATTGCGCGAAAGCCCGCGCGATTCGCGTTTGCCTTCATAGGAAAAAAAGAAAAACGTGCGGTCTTTGCCCGATTTGAAAATTGGACCGCCTTCGCCGAAATTAAAAAACGGCAGTGGTCCGCTGAATCTGCCGCCGAATTGATTGCGGATTAAAGGCTCGCGCTGGACGTTTTGACCGTTTTCCAGAATCGTTGAATTGTTAAAAAAAGTGTTGGCGTTAAAGACCGTATTGCGATGAAACAAAAACAGTGAACCGCGAAATTGATTTGTGCCGGAAGCCGTAATCGCGTTGATTTGCGAAGTTCCGCGCCCGAATTCCGCCGACGGCAAGGATGTCGTCACGCGAAATTCGCCGATACTCTCGACGCTCACCGGAATCACGGGCAAAGTGATATTCGACGGTGTTTTCAAAAAATTGTCCGACGCGTTCACGCCGTCAACCGTTAAGTTGTTGGCGACGGTGCGGTTGCCGTTAATCGAAAATTTAGCGACTTCGCCGTCCGAATTTGTTTTGGTCTGGACGCCGGCTTGCAAAGCGGTCAACTCGAAAGGATTGCGTCCGTCGAGCGGCAAATCCAGAATGCGCTGGCGGTCAACCACATCGCCGACTTCCGGGTTGGTGGTGTTGATTACTTCCTGC
>SXVE01000334.1 GCA_005790265.1 Acidobacteriota bacterium
GAACCTGAAACGTGCCGTCCACGACTTTGATCAATTTCGCGGGCTGGCGTTCCTCGCGGCGTTCGACGCGGAACAGCGTCCCTAAGTCGAGCGCGAACGAAATCAACCTTTGTTCCTTCGGTTTGAGGCGTTCCATCAACGCTTCGCCCGCGTATGCGTCGCGATCCAAAACGGTCATCGAGCCGCCTTCAAACGTCATCGCCGAAGTGTTTTTCAATAAGAGTCCGCTCATCGGGCGCGGATTGGCGCGGCGCGCGGCTTCCTGTTCGTCTTCGTCATCTGCATTAACATTTCCCGCTTCTTCATCGCGAAAAATCGAAACGCGTTCGCCGTCCATCTTCGCCTGAATAATCGGAATCAGCGCCGAGCGGTTGCGCGCGACGGAAACCGGCTGTTCGATCTTATACTCAAACAAATCGCCGATTTCCGCGCCGGTCGCCGCCGTTTCGACGCCGGATTTCTCGCCGACAATCGCGTCGCTGACGCTCGTGCCCGAAAAACCCGACGAAACGATAAAGTTATTGTTCGCCGCGTCGAACATCGGTTTCGGTGCTGGCGGCGGTGGAGGCGCGGAACTTCCCATCCCATCGCCACTGCCGCTTCCGTAACCGTTGCCGCTGCCTGAACCAATTCCTTCGCCGTTTTCGGGATCGTAAATTTGCGGGCGCAGATTCAAATCTTCGGGAATCGGAACGATTGGGCGATAGCGATAAAGCGGTTTTTGCAGATTTTGAATAAACGAGACGGGCGAGCCGGAGACGAGCGAGAGCTGGACGTTCGCCCAATCTTCTTCGCTGACGTTATCGACAATCGCCCAGCCTTGGAAAAACGGTTTGCCCGCTTCATCCAAAACGACGCGATACGTTGTTTTCCAGATCGGCGCGGCGATGGTATAGCTGACGATCAATTCTCGCGCGCCCGCGCCGACGCTCGACACGGTAATCGTCTTCGCGTCGCGCAGCCGCATCGAAGCCGTCGCGCCCGCAAACTCATTTAAGTCGCGGCGCGTGCCGTCGTCCAATAATTTCACCGAACGCACGTCCGCCAGAGCGAAATTCGAGATTTCGCCTGCGTCTGAGGCGATGACGAGATAATATGCGGGCATCGCCGGTTTGTCTTTGTCGGTGAAAGATGGGCGTTTTTCGACGGTCAAAATCGAACCGATTGCCGCGCCTTTCGTCGAATTGACGGCGACGCGCGCGCCTTGCAATTGCGCCAAGACTTCGGCGATGCCGCCGCCGTCTTCGGTTTTCGCCTCGACCTCAAACGGAATTTCCGCCGTCCGCGCCGCCGCCGGAAGCGACGAATTATACGACACCGCATTGATTCTGCCCGCGCCCGAATCGAGCACGAGCATTGATTTCAAAACGTCGTCAACCTGCGACTGCTTAAACGACAGATTGATCTCCGCATTGCCCGCAATCATTCCGCGCCGCTCGATATAAGCGACGCCGTTTGAATATAAAACAACGCGGCGAATCGGCAGTTGCGCGGCATTACCAGCGACCGATTCGACGTTTGCCGCTTTGTTTTGCGCCAACTTTCTAACGCTCCGAATCTGCGCCGTCAGCGAATTTGAACACAGCAATACCAGCGCGAGAAATATTTTTATCCTCATCGAAAATTTCCTTTATTGAACGATTAAAATGTTTGAAAAGCCGCTCTAAAAGATGTCGCGAGAATCATAAACGGTTGCTTTGTGCGCGTAAATTGATTTTCGCCGGGTAATAATTGATAACCCTACGAAATAAATCAAAAAACATCGAACATGAATCAAAAAATATCAGGCTTCTGTCAAAAAATAGACGATTACTTTTATCAAATACAAGACTTCTCTCGTTAAAGAAAAGACTTCTTTAACAAAAGGAAAGACTATTTTTATAAAAGAGAAGACTTTTTTCGCTAAAGAGACGATCACTTTTACGAAAGAAGCGGTCACTTTAACTAAAGGAACAACTCATTTCGTCAATGAAACGAGCAATTTTGTAGAAAATAAGACTTGGATTATTTGTTAAGCGATGTGTTTTCGTTTTCATCTTGCGCGGGTTGATACGCGTTCGGTCAAACCTGCGACTGCTGTGATAAACTTTGCGCCATTTGCGCCTTGGCGGGAAATACAAAAGGTTTCTCCCGTTAAGGCGCAAATGGCGCAAAGAGGAAGTGAGATTTTTTGAGATTGATTGAACGAACAAAAGCGTCTGTTGTTCGTTCAACAGACGCTTTTGTTTTAATTTTGGTTGAAAGATTGATTTTAACCGTTGGCTTTTGCCGCCGCGACGACTTTTTCCGCCGCGTCGTTCATTCCGTTCGCCGAGATGATGCCGATGCCCGAGTCGTTCAGCACGCGTCTGCCTTCTTCGACGTTCGTGCCTTCGAGCCGCGCGACAATCGGAATTTCAACGCCGAGATTTTTCGCCGCCGCGACGACGCCGTTCGCGACCATATCGCAGCGGACGATGCCGCCGAAAATATTAATCAACACGGCTTTGACGTTTTCATCGGCGAGCAAAAGTTTGAACGCCTGTTCAACGCGCTGCTGCGACGCGCCGCCGCCGACATCCA
>SXVE01000335.1 GCA_005790265.1 Acidobacteriota bacterium
CGCGTCGTTCGCGATTTTCAGATGTTCGGCGGTCGCCAAATCGCCTTCCCAAAGTTCCCAAGTGAATTTTTCAACCGTTTTTTGCCACGCGATGGTGCCGACGATAAAGCGCCGGTCTTCGTCAATATAAATCGGCTTAAAAACATCGCCGCCGCGCGGAACGAGGTAATTTCCGAGTAGAAAATCTTTGTGAAAACGATATTTTTGCGTGTTGACGTAGTAAATTTTGTTTTTATTTTTGCGGTCAATGACGAACATCGCGTGCGGCAGCGCAAACGCCGTATTTTGGTGAAAAGTGCGCGCGATCAAATCAAATTCTTCCTGCGATTTAACTTCCGGCAGCGAATTTTTCTTTGAATCGGGTTTTTTCGCCGCGACGCGCTCGCGCATCGCCGACGGTTTTCCCGACATCTGCCCGAACGCCGAAAACTGCGTTGCCGCGACGACGAACATCGTCAACAAAATCGAAAATCCAAGCTGTAATCTTTTCATCGTTTCTTTTCGCTTTATCTACAAAAATTTATAAAAACCGTTCAGAATTTAGTCGCCGCAAGTCATCGAACTGCGCTTTATTTTCCAAATGAACGCCGAGTTTTTTCAAAACGCCTTCGCGCAAATCATAAATCCAGCCGTGAACGGTCAATTTCCGACCGCGCCGCCACGCGTCTTTCACGAAACTCGTTTCGCAAACGTTAAAAGTTTGCTCTAACACGTTTAATTCGCACAATTTGTCCAATCTGGTTTCATCGCTTTCAATTGCGGCGAGAGTTTTTTCGTGCGTGCGCATCACGTCTTGAATATGCCGCAGCCAATTGCTGATTAAACCGAGCTTAGTTTCGTCTTCCAGCGCCGCTTTCACGCCGCCGCAATTGTAATGACCGCAGACGATAACGTGTTCGACGCCAAGCGCTTCGACGGCGAATTGAATAACCGAAAGGCAATTCATATCCGTGTGCACGACGACGTTGGCGATATTTCGATGCACGAAAAGCTCGCCCGGTTTCAAACCCATCGTCATATTTGCCGAAATGCGGCTGTCCGAACAACCGATCCACAAATATTTCGGTTTTTGCACATCGTAAACGCGCGAAAAATATTCGGGATCTTCGCTTTTCATTTTCTGCGCCCAACGCGCGTTGTTTTCGAGCAGATGATCGAGCGTTTTCATAAAAACATCCGAGAAGCCAATCTGCTATTTTACACTAATTTCGTTTGAATTATTTTATTAATTCAGCGGCGCATCACGCTTTCGATGGCATCACACGCGATTTTCGTGCCGTGTTCGGCGCGGACGATTTCAGCCGTTTGCGCGGCTTTTCGGGAAAAATTTTCATTTGAAAGCAGTTCGCGCAGCTTGCGCTTCGCTGTTTCCATCCGGTAATCTTCGCGCGCGATGATTTTTGCCACGCCGATTCGTTCGCAGCGCGCCGCATTGTCCGGCTGATCGTGCGAATACGGCATAAAAAGCTGCGGCACGCCGGCGCGCAAAACCTGCGCGGTCGTTCCGACGCCGCCTTGATGAACGACGCACGCCGCGCGCGGAAAAACTTGCGAATACGGCGCGTAATCGAAACCGACGATGTTTTCGTCAATATTTACCGGCAGATCGTTAAAAATGCCGTATAAAAGCACGGCGCGTTTTCCCAGCATTTTCGCCGCCTTCGCGCTTTCCTCGTAAAAATCGCGCGCGTCCATCACCGCTGCGCTGCCGAGCGTAAAAACAATCGGCGGCTCGCCCGCGTCGAGAAATTCGTTTAATTTTTCGGGCATTTTTCCGAGATCGTTCTGCCCGTCGTAAAAACAAAATCCGGCTTGCAGCGTCGGCGAATGCCAATCCGGTTGCGGTACGCCTAAAACTTTTGAAAAAAGCGCGAGATGCAGCAAATTGGAAAATTTTCCGTCAAAAATCGGATCGTGATTTTCGCTCAAACCGAGTTCGCGCCGAAACTGGCGATATTCGCCGAGCCACGATTTGACGACGCCGCGCGCGAAACCGTAAATCGAACTGTGAAAAATGCTGCCGAGAAAACGAAAATGTTTGAGCCACTGCGCCGACGGCGGAATAAACGGATCGTGCGCCGACAAAAACGACGCGGGCGCAAGACTAGTCGTAATCCATTTGATGCCGGTTTTTTCGACGACCGATTTCGCCGCGAAAACGACTTCGCCGGTAATCAACAAATCGTTTCCGGCGACCGCCGCCGTCAAATCTTCGTACATCGGGCGCACGTTCGGCAAAAGAATTTCCTTTAAAAGCAGTTCGGTTCCGCTTTTGCCGTCCATCACGCGCCGCGCCAAATCTTTATCTTCCGGGTCAAAATGCGGGCGCATCGGATGAAACGGAAAACCGAGCAGTTCGATTTTTTCGCGATACGCTTCCATCAGCGCGAACGAAACTTCGTGTCCGCGTTTTCTTAATTCAAGCGCGAGCGCGATTTTCGGATGCGTGTCGCCGAGCGAGCCGAACGTCGAGATTAAGATTTTCATAAAACTCGATCTTTCGCCCGTTTTTCGTTTTCGGCTGAAGTAAAGGCATCCGCTTCGATTGCGCCAAAATTTTCCGCCGGTTCGCTCAAAAATTTGCGCTCGCGCTCTTCGTTTTCAAGGCGTTCGATTTCCCGCTCGCTCAATCTGCTTTTCACCTGAAAGCGCACGCTCAGAAAAAAAGCGACCGCGCCCAAAACCGCCGTCACGAAAGCGCCGTCGCCATTTCTCTGCCATAAAAAATAAGCGGCGATTCCCGCCAGAATCACCGCCGCAATTTGAAAAACTCTTTCCATTTTTATTTTTACAATTCTTTATTAATTTCGTCTTTCAAAATCTCGCTCGCCGATTTCCGCTTGCGACTTTTCCGTAAAAAGTATCTCAAAACCAGATAGATTGGTAAAACGATGAGCAGGAGAAACGGCAAAACGGCGATTGCGAAAGTGATTAATCCGAGCAAAAAATTGAGCGCGAAATCAAAACCGCTGCTTAAAGATTCGGTCAGGCGATAGAAAAATCCGTTGGAACTCGCGCCGATGGCGGTCGGAGTTTGCAGACGAATTTTTAAGGTCGAAAGGCTCGATTGATTTTCGAGAAATCGCCGCCTGCCTTCGACTTTTTCGATTTCGCCGCGCACGTCGGCGAGCTGGCTTTGCACGCTCAAAGCATCTTCGACCGTTTTCGCCTGTTTCATTATTTCGACAAACTGCGCTTCGAGCGCTTTTTGCGTTTTCAGTCTGGCTTCGATGTCAATAAATTCTTCGGTCACGTCCTGACCTTTGACCGTTTCGCTGATCGTGCGCGTTCCGGTTTGCCGAATCGCCGCGATTGTCTCGTCAAACTTCGCCGCCGGAACGCGCACGGTCATCGTCACGACATCGCGCGTCATACTCTTCACATCGCTCGCCGTCTGTGTTGATTCAACCACAAAACCGCTCGCGCTTTCGGCAATCTGCGTGATTTTCTGTTGCGATTCTTCCGGCGAATTTGATTCAAGCTGCAAATCAGCGTTGCGTATAATTTTTCGTTCAACGGCGGTCGGCGCGGTTTGCGTCTGTTCGGCTTGCGTCAGCGAAACTTGCTGCACAGTCGGTGCCGGTTCTTCTCGACCGCCGCCGCCACCTCCGCCGAGCAATTGCCCTCTGCTCGCGCTATTGCTTGAAGTAGATGCGTAATTGGCATTAGCGCTCGCATTACTTGCGACTTCGCCACAAGCGGTAAAAAAGGCGAGGAATAAAACGGCGGCGAATTGAACTTTTTTCATAGATTTTCCCATTACAAAAAATTATTTTTGAGGTTAGAACGAGAAATATTTGTTGACTTGCAAAGCGAAGGTCAAACTTTCTGCGGACGAAAAACTCTGAACAGACGGCGAAAAGCGCGAAATATTTTCGGAGCGAACCAAAAGAAGAAAATTGTGAAAATCACCAACACAATCGCGATCAAAATCGGCGCGAAAACTGCTAAAATCGTGCCGACGAAGGCGATGATGTCTTCGACGATTGACAAAATCCAGTTGGAAACCGGTTCGGGCGAAAGATTTACACCGGCGCGCACCGCTGCTTTTGTGCCGTGCGACGAAAACGCCAAACCGCCGCCGAGCAGAGTCGCGACGGTTGCGACGCCCGCGTCCATCTGATTTGTCGCCGCGTAAGCGACAACTGCGCCCGCCGGAATGCGAATGAACGTGTGAACGGCGTCCCAAACCGAATCAACATACGGAATTTTGTCGGCGAAAAACTCAATGGCATACAAAAAAGCGGCGACGCCGATAATCCACCAATTATCCAATACGTCCAAACCGCCCGGCAATTTCGTCGCGCCAAATCGCTGAAGAAGTCCGAGCACGGCAACGGTCGCGTAGAGATTGATGCCGGAAGTCCAAGCCGTGCCGAGCGCTAAACTGAGTGTCGAAAACCATTCCATCGCTGTTTCTCCTTTTTTATCAATTCGCCGATGTTGCCAAAGAACGAAATCAAAATTTGTTTTGAAAAATGCAAAATAACTTTGGACGAAATTAACCGCAGATTTACGCAGACGAACGCAGATAAAAAATCAATCACAATCCGCGTTCGTTTGTGTTCATCTGCGATTAATAAAAATCAGAGTTTTCAAAAAACCGGCTTTCGGCTTGCCATTAAAACTCGCCGAGATCGTAAACGCGCGTTTCGGGATTGTAGATTTTCCAGTCGAACCAAAAATCTTTCAAAATATTGACTTTGACCAGCTCTTTTCCCGTCATTGCGCCGCCGACGGCTCTGCCCGAAAAGTCCCAGACGCTTCCCGTTTCCGCGTCAACGATTTCGGCGGAATCGGGTTTGACGAAAAATTCCAGCGTTTTTCCGTCAACCGTTCTTTCAAATGCGCGGACGGATTTTCTGTCCGCGCCGAGAACGACGACGATTTCGACGCCGCCGACTGAATCGAGAATCGGGCTTTGTTTTTCGAGCGCCGAAAACGGATAGGCTTTCGCTTCGTTGTTGATTTTCACGCCGACGACGAGCGTTCGCGGCGCAAATCGTTCGTCTAATTTATGTCCGATTCTGACCGGCATTTTGGCGACCTGCGGTTCCCAATTCGATTCGTATTTTCCGGCGGCGGCGATTCGCTCGTCGGGACGCAAAACGCGCCCGTTCGGATTTTCGCGTTTCCAAACGCCGAACGAGATTTCGTCCGCCGCCACGTTTTCAAGTTTTTGTCCTTTCAACGCGCCCTGAATCGCTTCACCCGAAATTTGCTGCCACCATGAGCCGGTTTCTTCGTCGCGCATAATGAAATTTTGATTGTTGATTCCGGCTAGATGAAAATTTAATGCTTGTCCGTTCACGACGGACTGCCACACAATTCCCGTGTGGCAGAGCGTTCAGTAAGTTGCCGTGATCGGCATTCCGCCGACGACATCGGCGACGACGTGATGATAAGCCATCTGCCGCACCGGATAAGCGACCGCTTCGCCGCCGATTTTCACCGCCAAAACCATTTCATCATCGGCGATAAAATCGGTTTCCGCCGCGCTTGCGTAATTGGTTTCGGCAAGCGGATTAAACATCCATTCAAAATGATTCTGCCGCGCGAACCACGCGAAAACGAAAATCAGCAAAAGCGGAACGAACAGCAGAATTTTGCCGAACCATCGTTTCGAGTGTTTCCAAATATAAACGGCGAGCGCAATCGCCAGCAGCGCGAACTCGCGCAGGGACAATTGTTCGATCAGCGGCTTGCGCGCATCGGCGGCCGCCGCCGACAACACGTCACTCGGCACGTGCCGCTTGTTGCCGTTGTGGAACTCGCCGCCGAGCCGGATCGCGACCTGGCGCAGGGTGCTCTCGTCCTGGCGCGACTGGTGGCCGGCGATGAACTTGCCCGACAAGTGGTCGCCGACGCCGATCACCATGGTGCCGCCGATCGACGGCGGCAACACCGGCATGCCGCTCGCGGGCACCGTGTCGCCGTCGCTGATGATCACCAGCAGCGCGCTGCCGACACGCCACGGCTTGGCGATGCGTGCGGCTTCGGCGATGCCGTCGAACAACTTCGTGCTGCCCGACTTGAACGCGTAG
>SXVE01000336.1 GCA_005790265.1 Acidobacteriota bacterium
AATGCTCGATCTGCACGATTATCTCGGACAAGGCACGGCGCTCGTCGGTCTGCTCGATACTTTTTGGGAAGAAAAAGGCTACGTCAATGCCAGAGAATTTAAGCGATTTAACGGCGAAACCGTTCCGCTCGCCAGACTTTATAAACGTACTTTTACGGCTGATGAGAAGTTTGAAGTTGATACAGAAATCGCACATTTCGGCGAAAAACCGTTGATTAACGCAAATGCTTACTGGAAACTCGCCGACGCAAACGGGAAAACTTACGCGAACGGTCAATTTCCAGCAAAAAACATCGAAATCGGCAAAAATATTCCACTGGGAAAAATAACGGCGGATTTGTCGAAATTAAATGCGCCGAACGAATACAAATTGATCGTCGGCATCAAGAACACGACGTTTGAAAACGACTGGAATTTTTGGGTTTATCCGCCGAAAGCCGATGGAAACGAACCGAAAGATGTTTTCATCACTCACGATTGGAATGAAGCCGAAACGAAATTAAATGCGGGCGCAAAAGTTTTATATATGCCGCGAAAGGCTGATTTGGATTGGACTTCGCCGCCGCTCGACACTTTGCCGGTTTTTTGGACGCGCCTGATGAATCCGGCGTGGGGCAGAATGCTCGGACTTTGGATTGATAAAAATTCGCCCGCGCTGAAAGATTTTCCGACCGCTTCATTTTTCGATTGGCAATGGACGGAACTTGTTAAAAATGCACGAGTTATCAATCTCGACAAACTGCCGGTAAACTTGCAGCCGATTGTCCAGCCGATTGACGACTGGAACAGAAATTACAAACTCGGAATGATTTTCGAGGCGAAAGTCGGGCGCGGAAAACTGCTTGTTTCGAGCGCGGATTTGGAAAACGATCTTGAGACGCGAATCGTCGCGCGCCAGCTTCGCCAGTCAATTTTGAATTATATGGCGAGCGGAAAATTCAATCCGCAAGTTTCGCTCACGCCCGAAAATTTTCGCGCCGTTTTATTCGACACGCGCGTGATGAAAAAACTCGGCGCAAAAGCAAATGCCGCCGGAAACGATGCCGCAAATGCGGTTGACGGCGATCCGAACACTTTCTGGATTGCCGGAACGCAGAAAGACGCGAGCCGCCAGAATCAGGAATTGACGATTGAATTTCCAAGCCAAGTTTCGTTCAGCGGTCTTGTAATGATGCCGCGCCAGAATCACCGCGACCACGAAGGCGACGTGCGCGATTATCTGCTTCAGACGAGCGACGACGGCGCAAACTGGGAAGATTTAAAACGCGGCGCGTTTGTTTCGACTTTCGATCCGCAAAAAATTGATTTCGGTCGTAACATTTCGGCGAAATACATAAAACTCGTTTCCCTGTCCGGTTTCGGCGCGGACAAAACGACCGCAATCGCTGATTTGGCAGTAGTTTACACGGGCGCAAAACTTCCCGACAATGCGGAAGATTTGGAATACAAACGCGTCAAATCCGCTTCGACTGATATTGACGAAGGCATCAATGCCGACGATAAAAAACCGAAACCAACGCCGAAAAAGCCTCGGTAAATCGTTTGAAAATTCCGTTTATGAAGTTTCCAGAATGCACTCCGTTTGGATTGGCAAAGGATAATCGAATCATTTGCGTTTACAGTCCAAATTTTAGTTTGCCGTCTTCTACCGCGAAAGTTTGGAAAAAACTGCCAGGCGGACAACTCGAATATGTGAGCAAATAGCGCATTGACAAGCGGCGGCAGTCGTTACGCTTTGCTGGCGATTTGCCCCAAACCGGAAGTTTGAACTCTAAAGGTGATTGCAAAATTACAACTATGAAAATTCAGCCGAAATTATTTTCGTCTATTGCCAAAATGTGTTTCTCGACGATGTTATTCGCTTTCTTTTTAACGGCTGTCTGCGCCGCTCAACGCAGTTCGTTTAATGACGACTGGCGATTTCAAAAAGGCGATCCGCAAGGTGCGGAAGGCGTTTTGGCGTATGGAAAAATCAAGGATTGGGTGCGCTCAAGCGGCAATGAATACGTTCTGACTTCCGCCGCCGTCAAATCCGCGCGTCCTGCCGGAAACTTAGGCGAAGATGTCGTTTACACCCACGCGAATTTTAATGATTCCGGTTGGCGCGCATTGAATTTGCCGCACGATTGGGCGATTGAAGGCGATTTCGTGCAGGAATTGCCGGGCGAAACGGGCAAGCGTCCATACGCCGGAATCGGCTGGTATCGCAAGCATTTTACCGTTTCAAACGCTGATCAGGGCAAACAGATTTATCTCGATTTTGACGGCGCGATGGCATATCCAACCGTTTGGCTGAACGGTAAATTCGTCGGCGGCTGGACTTACGGTTATTCATCGTTCCGGCTTGATTTAACGCCGTATTTGAATTTCAGCGGCGAAAATATATTGTCGGTGCGGCTCGAAAATCTGCCGGAATCGTCGCGCTGGTATCCGGGCGCGGGAATTTACCGCAACGTCTGGCTTGTGAAAACCCCGAAAATTCACGTCGCGCATTGGGGAACTTTTGTGACCACGCCGCAAATTTCCAAGGAATCGGCAACGGTTAATCTAAAAACAACGATCAGCAATGATTCCGCGCAAACGGCGAACGTTCAGATTCAAACTTCCGTTTACGAACTCGGCGCAAATGACAAAAAGATCGGCAAAGCAATTTCAGTTTCGGAAAAAACACCGCTGAATTTAGCGACCAAAACTAACGTCGTCAGTGAAACGAATCTCAAAATTAAAAGTCCGAAACTGTGGAACACGACCGCGCCGAATCGCTACGATGCCGTCACGGAAATTCAGCAGAACGGAAAAACGATTGACGTTTACGAAACACCGTTCGGCATTCGCACGGTTAAATTCGATGCCGAACAAGGATTTTTTCTAAACGGCGAAAAAGTTTATTTGAAAGGCGTATGCCAGCATCACGATTTGGGCGCGCTCGGTTCGGCGATAAATGTTCGGGCGCTCGAACGGCAGATCGAGATCTTAAAAGAAATGGGCGTCAATTCGATTCGCACGTCGCACAATCCGCCCGCGCCGGAATTGCTCGATTTGGCTGATAAAATGGGCATTTTGATAATGGATGAAGCGTTTGACGCTTGGGCTGGACGGAAAAAAATCAACGATTATCATTTGATTTTTGCCGATTGGCACGAGAAAGATTGGCGTTCGCAAATCAGGCGCGACCGCAATCATCCGTCGATTATTTTATGGTCAACCGGCAACGAAATCAGCGAACAGCGCAACGTTGACAAACATTTTATTTCCGTTAACTTAACGAAAATCGCGCACGAAGAAGACCCGACGCGAAAAGTGATCGTCGGCGCAAACTACGCGGACGCCGGTTACAACGGTTTTCAGAAAACCATCGACGTTTTCGGCTACAACTACAAACCGCAGGAATACCAGAAATTCCGCGCCGCTAATCCGCAGATGCCGCTTTTAGGCAGCGAAACGGCTTCGACGATCAGCTCGCGCGGCGAGTATTTTTTCCCGGTCGTCGAAGATAAAAGCAAAGGATTATCCGATTTTCAGATGAGCTCGTATGATCTTTACGCGCCGCGCTGGGCGACCACGCCCGACACGGAATTTGAAGGACAGGACAGAAATAAATTCGTCGCCGGCGAATACGTCTGGACGGGTTTCGACTATTTGGGCGAGCCGACTCCGTATAACGCAGACGTGACGAATCTGCTGAATTTCAGCGATCCGGCGGAACGCGCGAAAATGGAGGCGGAATTAAAGGCGCTTGGCAAAATCAAAGTTCCGTCGCGCAGTTCGTATTTCGGAATTGTTGATTTGGCAGGGTTTAAGAAAGATCGTTTTTATATTTACCAAGCGCGCTGGCGACCGGATTTGCCGATGGCGCATATTTTGCCGCACTGGAATTGGGCGGAACGAATCGGGCAAATCACGCCCGTTCACGTTTACACTTCGGGCGACGAAGCCGAACTTTTTCTCAACGGAAAATCTTTGGGCAGAAAGAAAAAAGGCGAATTTCAATATCGTCTTCGCTGGGATGATGTCGTCTATCAACCGGGCGAATTAAAAGTTATCGCCTACAAAAACGGACAAAAATGGGCGGAAGAGACAATCAAAACAACCGGCGAAGCGGCGCAGATTTCGATGCAAGCCGACCGCGCGAAAATCACGGCTGACGGCGCGGATTTATCTTTTATTACGGTCAAAATCGCCGACAAAAACGGTTTGACCGTTCCGCGTTCAAAAAACCGCATCAATTTCGAGATTTCCGGCGCGGGCGAAATCGTGGCGACCGACAACGGCGACGCGACCGAACACGAAGCGTTTCAAAACAAATCGCGCCGCGCTTACAACGGAATGGCGCTCGTCATCGTTCGTTCAATCAAAGGCAAAAGCGGAAAAATCACGCTTAAAGCCGTTTCGGACAATTTAAAAACGGCGCAGATTTCAATTTCGACGAGCAGGTAAAACGACGTGAAATTACAAATATTTTCGGCAGCGTTAATCGCGTCAGCCGCATTTTCAGCAGTGACGCAGGCGCAAAATTCCGCGAAGAAATTCGCGTTCGGCGCGGGCAAAGTTTCGAGCAGTTACGCAAAGGTTCAGGCGACGGATATTTACAGCAAAGAAAAAGGTTACGGGTTCGAGCCGGGCGCAAACGTCAACTGTTCAGCAACCGGCGGCAAAACTGCGGCGGGCGTTTGCTCATCCGACAGACCGTTTTATTTTTCCGCCGCCGTGCCGGAAGGCAATTACAAAGTGACAATCACTTTCGGCGATCAAACGGCGGCGACCAAGACGACCGTCAAGGCTGAATTGCGGCGTTTGATGATTGAAAAAGTCGAAACGAAAAAAGGAAGATACGCAACCGAATCGTTTATCGTCAACGTTCGCACCGCGCAGTTTCCGGGCGGCGAAGTGAAATTGAAAGACCGCGAAAAAACAATGGAGTGGTGGGCGTGGGACGAAAAACTAACGATCGAATTTAACGGCGCGCGTCCGGCAGTCGGCGAAATTACGATTGAAAAAGTGAACGTGCCGACAGTTTATCTGCTCGGCGATTCGACCGTCTGCGATCAGCCCGGCGAACCTTACGCGAGCTGGGGACAAATGATGACGGCGTTTTTCAAACCGGAAATCGCCGTTGCCAATCACGCGGAATCGGGCGAATCTTTGCGAAGTTCGCTCGGCGCGAAACGGCTCGATAAAGTGTTGAGTTTATTGCAGAAAGGCGATTACGTTTTTATTCAATTCGCGCATAACGACGAAAAGGAAAAAGGCGAAGGTGTCGGCGCGATGACGACTTATAAAGCAAGTTTGAAAAGATACGTCGCTGACGTGCGCGCGAAAGGCGGAATTCCGGTTTTAATTACGCCGATGCACCGGCGCACGTTCGGCGCAGACGGCAAAATTACCAATTCGCACGGCGATTACCCGGAAGCCGTCCGACTCGCGGCGACGGAAGAAAAAGTTGCACTGATCGAGCTGACGCAGATGAGCAAGGATTTTTACGAAGCACTCGGCGCGGAAAATTCCAAGATCGCTTTTAAAGACGGCGACGGCACGCACCACAATAATTACGGCGCTTACGAGCTGGCGAAAATGATCGTCGAAGGTATTAAAATTAACAAAATGGCGATTGCCCGACATTTGAAAAAAAGTGCAAATTTCGATGCGCGAAAGCCGGACGCGCCGGACAGCGTTAAAATCCCGCCGAGTCCGACGGCAAACGCAGCGAAACCTTTGGGAAATTGAAAAATCTTCAGATTTGAAGCTGAGATTTGATTTGAAAACGTGGAAAATTGTTGCGGAAATTAAAAAAATGAGTAAAGAAAAAATATCACGACGAAACTTTCTCGGCACGATGGCGATTTCGGGCGGACTGGCGAAAACCGGATTCGGGCAAAACGGCAAAAGCGAGAAAAAGATTGATCGTTTTGCGCTGGTTGCGCGGCACAATCCGGTTTTGCGCAATTTCGAGACGCTTTCGCCGCTTTCGGTCGGCAACGGCGAATTCGCGTTTACGGCGGACGCGACCGGTTTGCAGACTTTTGCCGACGAATACGCGGAAAAAATGCCTTTGTGCACGATGTCGCAATGGGGCTGGCACACGAAACCGATGCCGCCGAGCTTGGTCGGAAAGACTTATAAACTAACTGAATACGACGCTTACGGGCGCAAAGTCGCCTATCAAACCGGACGCGCCGGACAGCAGGAAATGTACGATTATCTGCGCGAAAATCCGCACCGTTTGCATCTCGGACGAATCGGTTTGCGGCTGACAAAAGCGGACGGCAGCGAAGCCGAGCCGAGCGATATTTCCGGGATCGAGCAAAAACTCGATTTGTGGAAAGGACAGATCGAGAGCCGATTCGTTTTTGAAGGCGCCGAAGTTACCGTTCGCACGGCGGCGCATCCGGCGCTTGATTTGCTCGCGGTTTCCGTCGAGTCGAATTTGGTTGACCAGGGAAAATTGGCGGTTCGATTAGCGTTTCCTTACGGCTCGCAGACGATGCAGGCGGCGGATTGGAAACAGCCGGAAAAACATCAATCGAAAATCGTCGGTCAAACAGCGAATCAAGTGCAAATTCAGCGAATGCTGGACAAAGATGAATATTTTACAAACGTTTCCTGGACGGGAAACGCTAAATTTGAAGCGGAAAAAACGCATTATTTTTTATTGAATCCGGCGAAAAATCAAAAAAATTCTAAAAATCAAAAACTCGAATTCGTCGTTTCGTTCACGAAAAATGCCGCGCTTAAAACTTTGCCGAACGCCGTCGCGACTTTTACTGCGAGCGCCGCGCACTGGAAAAAATTCTGGACAACCGGCGCGGCTATCGAATTAGCCGAAAGCCGCGACAAACGAGCGCCCGAACTCGAACGGCGCATCGTTTTATCGCAGTATTTGACGGCGATCAATTGTTCCGGTTCGCTGCCGCCGCAGGAAACCGGTTTGACGACGAACAGTTGGTACGGAAAATTTCATCTGGAGATGCACTGGTGGCACGCGGCGCAGTTCGCGTTGTGGAATCGTTTGCCGCTGCTTGAAAAAAGTCTCGATTGGTACAACAAAGTTCTGCCGTCGGCGCGCGGGCGCGCCGAACAGCAAGGTTACGCGGGCGCGCGCTGGGCGAAAATGACCGATGAAACCGGGCGCGATTCGCCGTCGGGAATCGGCGCGTTGCTGATCTGGCAGCAGCCGCATCCGATTTTTTACGCCGAATTGTGTTACCGGCTCAAACCGACGCGCGCGACGCTTTTGAAATTCAAACAAGTCGTCGAAGAAACGGCGAATTTTATGGCGTCGTTCGCTCATTACGATGAAAAAACAAAGCGTTATATTTTGGGTCCGCCGGTGATTCCGGCGCAGGAAAATCATCCGGCGACGGAAACCTGGAATCCGACTTTCGAGCTGGAATACTGGAATTTCGGTTTGAAAAAAGCGAACGAATGGCGCGAACGAATAGGGTTAAAACGCGTGGCGAAATGGGATGATGTCGTCGCTAAATTGTCGCCGCTGCCGGTCAAAGACGGCGTTTATTTGGCGCACGAAAACTGCCCGCAAACTTACACCGAACGCAATCGCGATCATCCTTCGATGCTCGGCGCGCTCGGAATACTGGCGGGCGAAAAAGCTGACCGCGAAACGATGCGACGCACGCTGTACAAAGCATTTAAGGAATGGCAGTGGGACGAAACCTGGGGTTGGGATTATCCGATGACGGCGATGACGGCGGCGCGTCTCGGCGAAGGAAAGCTGGCGATTGATGCGCTGCTGATGAAAACGGAAAAAAATCATTACGCCGCCAACGGTCACAATTACCAACGCCCGAATCTGCCGCTTTATTTGCCGGGGAACGGCGGACTTTTATACGCCGTTGCGCTGATGGCGAACGGCTGGAAAAACGCCGCGCGAACTTCGGCTCCGGGTTTTCCCGACGACGGTTCGTGGACGATTCGCGCCGAAGGATTCGACGCGGACTTATTTCAGCATATTTGATAAACTGCGCACCAAGGTTTTGAGTAGAAATCAGATCGAAAAAATAAGTTCGCGCACCGGAAAATTGCGCGGCGCGATTTGAAAAATGTTTTGAGGCAGTTTTTGTTTGATTTTGAGAATGAAGGAGTAAAAATGCAATACAGAAGATTCGGGCGAACTGATTGGCAAGTGAGCGAAATCGGTTACGGAATGTGGGGAATGGGCGGCTGGAGCGGATCGGACGATGAAGAATCAATGCGCTCGCTACAAAAAGCGGCGGATTTGGGCTGCAATTTTTATGATACGGCGTATGTTTACGGCGACGGGCGCAGCGAAAATCTGCTCGGTCAGCTGATTAAAAATAATCCGGACAAAAAATTGTACACGGCGACGAAAATTCCGCCGAAAAATATGAAATATCCGACGCTGCCCGAATATTCGCTCGAAGATTGTTATCCGCCGGATCACATCGAAGAGTTTCTGCACAAAAGTTTGAAAAATGCCGGGCTGGAAAAATTCGATCTGCTCCAAATTCACACTTGGAACGATGATTGGACGGAAGAAAACGGCTGGTCTGATATGCTCGATTCGCTGAAACGGCAGAATTTAATCGGCGCGTGCGGCATTTCGATCAACCGCTGGGAACCGTGGAATGCTCTCAAAGCCGTGCGAAGCGGCAAAATTGATTCGGTACAGGTGATTTATAATATTTTCGATCAGAACCCGGAAGATCAACTGTTTCCCGCCTGCGAAGAAATGGATGTCGCCGTGATCGCGCGCGTGCCGTTTGACGAAGGAACCTTAACCGGAACTATCACGAAAGAGACGACTTTTCCCGAAGGCGATTGGCGCAAAGGTTATTTCGCCCCGGAAAATCTGATTCCGAGCGTCGAACGCGCCGATGCACTGAAACCGCTGGTGCCGGAAAATTCGACGATGGCGGAAATGGCGCTGCGGTTTATTCTAAACAATAAAACCGTTTCGACGATTATTCCCGGAATGCGCAAAATTAAGAACGTCGAAGCCAATATCGCCGCGAGCGATGCTGGAAAACTCGACGAATCTTTGATTGCAGAGTTGAAAAACCATCGCTGGGTGCGCAAACCGGCGCCGTGGTCAGATTAAAAATTATTAGTAAATGCGTCTGATAAAATAAGTACATAATATTTTTTGTTCGTGGTAATTCATTTTGAGATCATATATTTACCTGTATGAATGAAATAAAAAATAAATGACAAGTATTAATCGGAACTCATTGGACATTCAAAATTCCGGTTAATACTAAAACAACACTTATCTTATCAGACGCATAAATTAAATAATTTATGCGAGCGAAAGAAAGCCGTTTATAATTTCTGTTAAATATGAGCGAAACCGGCAAAAATACGAAAAGAAAGGCAAAGGTCGCGGCAAAAAATTCTGTCAAAGTGAAAACGGCGGCGGCTCCGAAAACTAAAAAGCTGGCAGAATATCGGCAGGAAAAGCCGATTCAGATGACTTTGTTCGAGCTGTTGCTGCCGAGCGAAAAGCCTTATTCAAACACGGTCGAGCTGTATGACTTTATTCCCAAATATCACTGGGGAAAAGTCGAGCGCGTCAACGGAATGTTTCTCAAGTCGCTCGACCGCGAATTTGAATGTCGCGGCGTGCGTTACCGAGTTTCCATCCAACCGGCTTCGCTCAAAGATAAAAACGGCGAGGAAAAATATTATTACCCGTCGAAACGCGAAGAACTCGTCGAAGATGCGCTCCGGAAATTCGCCGTCGAAGGTCAGGGATTATTTTTGGATGACGCCGCCGGCGTTACGTTTACGCTGCATCAGCTTCAGCAGGAATTGATGACCAACGGACACACTTACAGTAAAGATCAAATCAAAGATGCCCTGCTCGTCTGCGCGAAAACGAATATCACGGTAACGAGCGACGACGGAAACGCGATTCTGGTTTCCGGTTTGTTTGAAACGCTCGGTTTGCAAACGAGAGAAGACTGGGAAAGCAAAGGACAGAAATCGAAAGCTTTCGTCCGGTTTAATCCGCTCGTTACGCAGGGCATCAAGGCGCGCAAGTTTCGTCAGTTCAACTACGAAACGAGCATGAGCTACAAAAACGTCATCGCCCGCCAGCTGCACAAAAGAATGAGTCATCACTACACGCAGGCGAGCGTGACGCAGCCGTACAGCATTAATCTTTCAACGATCATTCGTGATTTCGGTCTGACCGCATACGAGCGGCTTTCGCATAATTTGCGCGATGTCGAAGTGGCGCTTGAAGAAATGCAGAGCAAAGATGTCATTCTCAATTATAAAATTGATAAAACGGTTGATTCCGAACAGCGCAACAAAATGATCGAAGCGAAAATCACGATCACGCCGCATCCCAAATTTGCCGGAGAAGTGATGCAGGGCAACAAACGGCTTTCCGCTCTCGCCGAGTTCCCTGTCGAATCCGACGATTAAAACTTTTCGATTCAAAGTGTAAGTCAGAACTACCATCAAGTCTTTGATTCGAGATTACCAGTTCACTTTTTTGCCTTCAGACCAGAATTTGTCCAAAAGGTAGTTCTGACTTCCGCAATTTCGCGAAAAGGTAGTTCTGACTTACACAAAAAGGTAGTTCTGACTTCCGCAAGGTGAGTTTTCCACAGGCAAAAGGTAGTTCTGACTCCCGCAAAGTAAGTTTTCCACAGGCAAAATGGTAGTTCTGACTTACACGAGCGGTAGTTCTGACTTACATTTGTGCATTTTTATGGTAGTTCTGACTCCCGCAAAGGCAAAAAATGGTAGTTCTGACTCCCGCAAATTTTAAAAACCACCCAAAAAGGTAGTTCTGACTTCCGCATCGTCTCTGCAAATAATTGAGAACACTGAGCTTAAAAGTTTTTTTTCGGCTTATCCTTTTTAACCTCTTATTTTAACCTAATACATAAGAAATCCAAGCGCAGCAACGTCACCGATTTCATAACTGACCAATATTGGATGATTTTCGGATGAAACTGTAATAATCGTTTCGAGTAAAAAAGGCGTCAAATTAGAAACCGAAATTTTGTAATTGAGAATCCAAATAACTCAGCGGACTCAAAATAATCATCCAGAAACGGTAATTAAAATTTCTCAAGCGAAGAATTTTGGTGCAAGTGAAGATAAATAATTACCGTATTTGAATGTAATTTCTCTTACAGACTATCTTTTGACAAAGATTTTCTTCATTAAATCGAGTCACTTTTTGGTTTTCGCGCGCTCACGGCATGAATTCAGGCAAGTTCGATTTATGATTCAGTTAGAATAATGCGTTGTGGCGGCTTTGAATCTACAGTAATAGTCGGAATTAAGCAATTTGCTCAAAACGAGTCAGAACAGACGTTATTTTTTGATTTAACACTATATCTATGTCAATTACTGATGATATTTCTTCAACTAATCTCAAAAAATTCTCTTTTAACCGCTGAATCGAATAAATTGCCAAATTTCTCAAAAAGAAATCTGTTATTTTCAAAATGTTTCTGTCGAATGTCTTTGTCAAACTGAAAATTGTGGGTCCTTGATCGGAAACGCACTTTTCAGAATAATTTTCGTTTCTGAAATTGCAACAGTTTCAAATTGGTTATCAACCGAATTTTCTATCTGTTCATTATACGTTGCATTTAATAAATTTTTGAATTGTAATCATTCAGTTGCTATTCTGATGATGTTCAGTTACATATCAAAAAAGATAATGATAGTGATAATACTGATAGTAATAATAATAAATAAAGCATTTAGAGTTTTATAGACTGTATCAATTATCAGAATTGTATTTTTACTTGCATAATACACATAAATGACTTATAAAATTAAAGATTTGTGGGCATTATGAAAAATCAAGAAACAAAAATTGTTATGATCGGAGTTTTCAAAGGCGGAGTGGGGAAAACGACGACTTCGATAAATTTGGCGCACGCTTTAGCTCTCAGAAAAAAAGAAGTTCTGATTGTTGATCTCGATCCGCAGGGAAATGCGACACGCAGTTTGGGATATGAAGTTACCGAATTGACGCCGACGGTTTACACCGTGATGAAGGGAATCAGCCGAGCGGAGGAAAGCATCGGGCAAGTGCGAGAAAATCTTTTTCTGCTTCCCTCAAATCGGACAACGGCGTTGCTCGAAACGGAACTGGCGAGCGAAGTCGGACGCGAAAAAGCGCTTTCGCGAGCGATGAAAGAAATTAAAAACTTTGAGTACGTTATTCTCGACTGCGGACCGGGTTCGACGATTGTCAACGTGAACGCGCTCGTTTACGCGACCGACGTGCTGATGCCGATTGAAATCGGCGTTGATTCGGTCGAAGGAGTCGAAGATTTTATCAAAGCGAAAGAAGCGATCTGCCAAAAACTCGAAATAGAAACGCGTCTGATGGGAGCCGTAATGACGAAAGTAGATCGGCGTTTGACGCTGACGGAAACGATTCTCGCGCACTGCCGAACATCATTTGAAGGGAAATTTTTCGCGCAGATTAGAACTGACACCAATCTCGGACACGCGCGCGGACACCGGCAGACGATTTTTGAATACGACCGGAAAAGCCGCGCGGCGGAAGATTACGCAACAATGGCAAATGATGTGATTAAATGGTTTAAGAGAAAATAAATTATGCCGAACAAAAAAGGAACAAAAAAAGCGAGTTTTTCACTGGCACCGATTACATTGTCAGAACCGATCAAAACAACGGACGGATTTACGAATTTAGTGGAAACAGACGTTGATCGGGCAAATTCTACGACAGACGCCGC
>SXVE01000337.1 GCA_005790265.1 Acidobacteriota bacterium
GCCGAAAAAAACGGCGGCTTGTTCGACCGCCAGCGCAGGCGCGCCGCATTCGGCGCAATTTGCCCGCGCGTCCGGCGCGGTTCGGCGAATGATGAATCGCCGTTTCGTGACGGTTAATTGTTCAAAACTTCGCTTGATTTCCATAGGTTTTTGTCGAAAGCCAAACGCTCTTTCGAGCGATGATGTGAATCTAAATTTTCGGGCGAAATAAGTCTGGATTTTTTTTAGATATTTTTCGGATTTTTTTGGAGTGTGATAGAATCCCAGCGAAAATAACGACTTATGAGCGAAAGTGATTCTCAAAAAACAAGTCAGCTTTACCGCTTCGGCGCGTTTCGGCTCGACGCGGCGGAGCGTCGCGTGTGGCGCGAAGACGAATTGATTCGCCTCGCGCCGAAGCAATTCGATCTGCTTTTTTACTTTGTCGAAAACGCCGGACGCGTTACGACCAAAAGCGAACTGCTCGAAGCGGTTTGGGCGGATACTTTTATCGAAGAAACAACGCTGGCGCGCAACGTTTCGTGGCTCCGCAAACTGCTCGAAGAAGGCGGCGGCGAATCTTTTATCGAAACCGTGCCGAAATTCGGCTATCGCTTCACGGCGGAAGTGACGCGATTTGCCGACGAAAACCTGCTCGTCGTCGAAGAAGAAACCGTGCAATACACTCGCAGCGAGGAAATCATCACTTTTGACGAGGCGAAATTAGCGAGAACGGCGGAAACAAAATCAGCGCCAACGAAGTCCGCCAAATCATTTGCCGCTTACGCACTGCCGATTGTTCTGATTGTTTTTATTCTGATTGCCGGAAGCGGTTTTTTGCTTTATCGCAATCAAAAGACGCAGCAAACTGGCGCCGCGACGCTGAATCAGGCGACGACATTAAACGTTAAAGCGACTATTGCGGTAAAAAATATTACGGTTGACGCGACGCGCGAAGCCGTCGAGGTCGGATTCAAAATTCAGCCCGGCGATGTCATCAGAGTTTCCGCAATGGGCATTCATCAGCCCGAAGCCGGTCAAACCTGGACGCTGCAAGGCGAGGAGAAAGGAGAAATTTCCGCCGAACACGTTTTCCAGAATGCCGCTCCGTGGTCTTTGGTGGGCTGGATCGGAACTGAAATCGACAAAACCGATTATTTCCAAGCCAGCACGAATCCCGCTTTTCAAGCCGAAAAAAGCGGCGCGCTTTATTTGGCGGTTAACGATTTGGCGGATCGCTATGCGGATAATCGCGGCGGGCTAAACGTTGCCGTCGTTTTGTATCGTCAATTCAATATTTCTGCGGAAGGCAATGACGTAAAAATGGCGTGGGGAAACGAATTGGTCAATATTCACCGGGACGACACGCTCGAAATACGCAGTCGCGGCAATGTTTCTTACTGGCAAAACGGAGAATTATACGATCTTGACGGATCAAATCATTCGACCGAAGGGCATTTGGCTCCTGAACTCAACGCCCGTTCATTGATCGCAAAAATCGGCGATCATCCTCCGTTCAAAGCCGGAAAGAATTTTCCGCCGCAAAAAATAAATGTCAGCGGCTGGTTATTCCTGAGCGTCAATGACCGGATTTTTAACTGGGTAAACGGTTCCTTCAAAAACAACAGCGGCGAAATTACCACCGACGTCGAAATCAACCGACAAAAGGAAGAATTCAAAAATCCGATTTGATTCGGCACCGCAGCGGCTTCCCCAGCACGCCGGTCGCGTCAATATTACAACCGCCGTTCAACGTTTATGACCGCTCGGCTTCGGTTATTCATCGGACGTTCATTTCTCCGTCCAGTCTCCAAACATTACTCCGCAGCGCCGTCGAACCTTTGTCGTTTTTCATCTTTGATCCGAACTTTGTCGGAGTTAAATAATCCAGACTCGGATGCGGTCGTTCGGTGCCGTGAAATTTTCGCCAGCCTTTAATAATAATTTGCCTTTTTCTGACTGATAAAAAAACAATTCGCGACTCAAGCGGTCGTCGCGAATTTTACAGTTGACCAATCGGCGTCTCCGGCAATCTCGGCAGAGTAATTCGTTTCGACCGCGCTGCAAACGCCGATGCCGTTTTTGCGCGCTCCAAATACTAGCGAATAATTCGCTGCAATCGTTAATGACTTGCAGATGCCCGGTGAATTCTTCGCGGCGGTTGACCATTCCCAGAGTTTTAATGACGCGCTTGGTTTCGTCCGGAGTGCCGACCGCCGATTTTCGAGTCGCTAAAATCGCCAAAACGGTTTGTTTCGGCGGCGTATGTCGCGGTTTTAAAAGTCAACGTCCGCGCCGATTTTGCTGCGCATCATACCGCTTTCGGACGCGTCAAGTCCGTGCCCCCGAGAACACAGATGTAATTTCCGGCGATGACAAAAGTTTCATCAACGCCGTGCGAAACGGGAGACGGCGGCAGTTCAAGCTGCAATTTTTCAAAATTCCTTCGGGCGTGTTCAAAATTTTTACTTCAAATATGAATTTTTTCAGAGTGTTTTAGCGACATAGACCGAGTTTACGGAAAGGGAATTGGTGTAAAAATTGGCGAATTCGATGTTGTGCGCCGTTGCCGCGCCGAATATTGATTCTAGGTGTTTTGTAAATTTTTCGTCGAACGGGTCGTTTGACCAGAGAGCGAAAACGCCGCCTTCTTTTATTTGGTTTTTAACCGAAATAAGTCCGTCGGCACGGTAAAAGGATTTGTTTTTTTCATCGAGGAAATGTTCGGGCGAATGATCTATATCGAGCAGCACCGCGTCGAATTTTCTCGCTTGATCGTGAATATCAAAACCGGTTTGCGCCAGCTTGAAAAAATCGCCTTGCCGCAGTTCGCATCTGTTGTCTTCCGACAACACGCTTCCGAGCGGAACAAGTTTGCTGCGGTGCCAATCAATAACTTCCTGAAACAAATCAATGACGAGAAGCGAACGAACATTTTTATTTTCCAACGCCGCCGCCGCCGTATAACCCAAACCGAGACCGCCGATTACCACGTCGAGTGCGCCTTCAAGTTCTGCTAATCCAAGATACGAAAGCTGCTTTTCGCCGTCGGTAAAAAGACTCGACATCAGATATTCGTCTCCGAGTTTAACTTCAAAAACTTCTTCGTTTTGCAGAAAAGGCTCGACTCTTCGCCGAAGCGTCAAATCGCCCAGAAATGTTCGGTGATACGCGAGTTCTTCAATGTTCATAATTTCATCATTGCCGTTTTCCGGTATTAATCTGGTTAACAAACAATTATCTTACGGCACCGAACGCGTTTGCCGGAAACGCCTCAATTAAAGCTCCGTAGTATCTTTTTTATATTTTGATTCAAAATTTGTTTACAATCTTAAAATTTAAGCGCGCGAGAATAGTAAAATATGACAAAAGTAAACAAAGATCGGCGGCTGACGTAAACTTAAATGAAATTAAAAACATTTCGTAATCATCTTCGCCAAAATCTTGGATTTTTTCGCGGCACAAATAACTTATGAAACTGCAAATTATCATCGGACTTTTATTTTTATCTTGTTACACCGTTTTCGGACAAACGCAGACGAATGGAACTCTTTTGAATACAACAATTCTCAATGATTCCGGGGCGCTGCAAAAACGCGCGATTCGCAAAAACATTCCGCTGACCAACTCGATTCAAAAAGCGTATCGCAGCGGAACGAGAGATACTTCCGGTCGTCCGGGCGCGAATTACTGGCAGCTCAAAACCGATTATGCAATTAACGCCGCTCTCAATCCCGCAACGCAGACGATTACCGGAAGCGAGACGATTGCCGTGCACAACAACAGCGGCGACACATTGAACCGCGTCGTTTTGCGGCTCGATCATAATATTTATCGTCCGAGAGTGCCGCGCGGATTTTCCGTTCCGGCTGAAACGACCGACGGAATGGTCGTGACGCGGATAAAAATTGACGGAAACGAAATTGATTTGAAAGCGAGCCCGCCGCCGCAATTTTATCAAGGGCAGATGGCGAAGATCGAAAAATCATTCGTCTTCAATTTAGATCAAACCGTGGCGACGGTGTTTCTCGCCAAACCGATTGAAGCGCGCAGCGTTGTAAATATCGAGATTGATTGGAGCACCAAACTGCCGGGCGGCGAAGGCGGGCAAGGACACCGGATGACGCAGCGCTGGGACAGCAAACTTTTTCAGCCGACACAGTGGTATCCGCGTCTGGCAAAATACGACGATTTGAGCGGTTGGGACACCAATATTTATCTTGGACCTTCGGAATTTTATAACAATTACGGACGATTCGATGTAAAAATCGAAGTTCCCGCCGGTTGGATCGTCAGCGGAACGGGCGTTCTGCAAAACGCTAATGAAGCGCTCGCACCGTTTGTCCGTGAACGACTCGCCGCCGTGCTGAAAACCGACGAAGAAGTAATGATCGTCAAGGAAAACGAGCGCGGCATCGGCAAAGCATTGTTGGCGAGAGATAAAAACGTCTGGCATTTTCTGGCGGAAGAAGTCAACGATTTCGCGTGGGCGACATCGAACCAGTTTGTCTGGCGTGCGACCCGCGCCAATATTCCGACCAAAGGTTACGTTCCGGTTCACATGTTTTACCTGCCCGAACGAGCGAATCTTTTTGAAAAAGCCGGAAAAAATGCCCGTCACGCGCTCGAATTTTACTCTAAATTGTTAATTCCGTATGCCTTTCCGCAACTGACTTTGCAGGATGGACCGAGCGCCGGAATGGAATATCCGATGGTCATTAATTCCAATCAGGGCGCCGCCGATCACGAAACTTTCCATCAATGGATTCCGATGATGATGGGAACCAACGAAACGCGTTACGGCTGGATGGACGAAGGTTTCAACGAATACACAAACGTTCTGTCGGATGCCGACGCTGCTGGAAAACCGTTCAGCATTGATCGTTTGGGGCAGAGTTACGGCAACATCAGCGGCAATGAAGACGAACCGATGCTGATGTGGAACGCCAATTACGGCGGGACATTTTATGGTTTTCAAACTTACGGCAAAACCAGCATGATGTTTTCGATGCTCGGCGGAATCGTCGGCGACGACGCGATGAACGCCGCGCTCAAAAAGTATCTGGAAACGTGGAAATTCAAACATCCGTCGCCGTGGGATTTCACGTTTTTTATGAACAAAGAATTGGGGCGCGATTTGAACTGGTTCTGGTATTACTGGCTTTTCACGACCGAAGCGGTCAACGGTTCAATTAAAAACGTCATCGCGCAGGCGGATAAAACGCAAGTCATCGTTCATCAAGCCGGCGAAATGCCTTCGCCCGTCGTTCTCAAAGTCGAATTTGCCGACGGCAGCGACAAAATCAAAGCGATGCCGAACGCCAAAATGATTGACGATAAAACGGCGATTGTGAGATGGAGCGAAGACGTCTGGTTTACCGGCGACCGCGATTTTCAAGCCACGCTCGATTTCGGAAAACGCCCGATTACCAAAATCACTCTCGATCCTTTCGGCAGATTTCCCGATGCAGATGCGAAAGATAACGTTTGGACTGGTAAATAATTCAAAAAAGAAGAACTGCGCGACAAAGGCGCGAAAATGCAGCAGAATCCGGCTCGTTTCGCGCCTTTTGTTCGGCTTAAAATTGCTCGTCAGCGTTTCTTTTTATTTTTGAAAAGAACGCTTAACTGGCGACAACAATGAACTTAACAATCAAAAAACCATCTTGCAATCGAACGAAAAATTCTTTGAAACAGTTTCTCAAATGCGCCGCGCCGATTTGAACGATTGAACCGCAAACCAACGCCGTTCGATTTACCTTATTGTTTTGACAGCACTTTGCTCAAAAATCAGGTGAGAGCAAAAAACAGTCTTGGTTATACGAGTGTTTTCATAAACTCGCAGATTTTCTGCTTCCGGGTTAGCTTTTCGCGCGGTCGGTCAGCATAATTTAAATTTTATTTGACGTTGTGAAAATTTGTGACGAATTTGCGGGAAAAATTATTAATTTGTTTCTGGTTTGGTTTGCTGGCGGTTTCGCTCAACGCGCAGTACCGGATTGACCAGTGGACGGCGGACGACGGGCTGCCGCAAAATTCGATTTATGAAATCGTGCAGACCGGCGACGGTTATTTGTGGCTGGCGACTTTGGACGGTTTGGCGCGGTTTGACGGCGTGCGGTTTGAAATTTTCAACAAAGGCAATTCGCCGGGAATCGTTAATAATCGTTTTGTCAGTTTACTTGAAACGGCGAACGGCGATTTGTGGGCGGGAACCGAAATGTCGGGCGCGGGGCGCTTTCGTGACGGGCAATTTGAACATTTCGCGGCGGACACGGACGTTCCGTCAATCGTTTATTGGATCGTGGCGGACGCGAGCGCGGACGGAGCGATTTTGCTCAATGATAAATATCAAACGTTTCGGTTTTCGGATGGAAAATTCGCGCCGTTTGAAGGGCGGTCGAATTCTGCACCGCCAAAACGCGCTGTCGGTTCGGCGAGCCTTAAAATCCCTTGCCGCTTTGACTCTGAAAACCGGTTTTCCGAATGTTTGATTGACGGGCGATGGATTAATTTTTTGTCCGGCGGCAGCATGTCGCCGATGATGTTTGTGCGGGCGGCGCAGGACGCGGCGAGCGGAACCGTCTGGCTGATTACCGCCGACGGAAAACTGGCGCGGGCGGAAAACGGGCGAATCAACGGAATTTTCGACGAGCGCGACAATTTGCCGAAGTATCCTTTGTATTTTGTGACCGGCGCACGGCTCGCGCTCGCCGCCGGAGATGCGGACGGAGCGTTTTGGCTGGTTGATTTGCCTGCAATGAGCAAAGAACTTTTGTTTAAAGAAGCTGCCGTTCCGCCGCCGCTCGAAAGAACGGAAAATTCATCAACTTACGCCGACGGCGAAGGCAATCTCTGGTTCGGCAGCCGCCGCGACGGTTTATTTCGCGCCCGAAAACAAGTTGTTACCGCATATTCGGAGGCGGACGGAATTCTCGACAAAAACATTTACCCGATTTACGAAGACCGCGCCGGAACCGTTTGGATCGGAACGACGAACGGACTTTTCAAACGCGAAAACAACGCGTTTTTCTTGAGCGAATCAACCGACAAAAATTTCATTGACGCCATCGGCGAAGACGCTTCCGGGCGCGTCTTGTTCAGCAGTTTCGGCACCGTTAACGTTTTAGAGAATAATCGTTTCGCGCCGTTCGAGCCGGAAAAGATTCGCAGCGACGGCGCGATTTACGCGATTCACAGCGACCGCGAAGGCGCGCTCTGGATCGGCGGCGAAAAAGGTTTGCGGCGTTTGAAAAACGGCGTTCTGGAAACTTTGACAATCGCCGACGGACTTGCCGGAAACGATGTCAAAGTTGTGATTAATGCGAAAGCGGGCGGAATCTGGATCGGAACATACGGCGGTTTGTCGCGGTTTCAAAACGGCAAATTGATGAGCTGGACGGAACACGCCGGTTTGCCGAGTTCGACAATTCGCGCGCTTTACGAAGATGCGGACGGCGCGCTCTGGATCGGCAGTTACGACGGCGGTTTAGCCAGATTTAAAGACGGCAAATTCACCGGTTATGACGCGAAAATCGGATTGCCGAACGACGGCGCGTTTCAGATTTTGGAAGACGACAATCGTAATTTCTGGGTTTCGTCGAATCGCGGAATTTACCGCGTCAGCAAAGACGAATTAAACGCATTCGCCGACGGAAAAATCGCGCGCGTCAACGCCGTCGCTTACGGCA
>SXVE01000338.1 GCA_005790265.1 Acidobacteriota bacterium
GAAGGTCTGGCGAAAAACGGTTTCAAAAATATCATCATTTTAAACGGTCACGGCGGCGGACAAACGGCGGTTTTGCAGTCAGTCGCAGCGGAAGTGGCAACGGAAAAACGCGTGCGCACTTTGGTGATTAATTGGTGGTCGTTTGCTTCGGACGAAACGAAAGCCGTTTTCGGCGAAGACGGCGGACACGCCGGACTCAACGAAACGGCGTTTATCCAAGCGATTGACCCGGCGCTCGTTCACCGTGAACGCTACAAAGACGAACTCGCCACCGCTTATCCGGCAGCCGGAACGTGGTCTGCCGTTCCTTTTCCCTCATCAATCGGACTTTACCAAAGCGGACAGGGCTATCCGAAATTCGATCAGAAAAAAGCCGACGAATATTACCGCCGCGTGACGGACAAAGTGGCGAATTTGATTAACGACATCATCAAAAAATGGAACGCCGCCGGTTTGTAAAAATTTCGGTTTCATATTTCACGAATTATTTTATTAGCATTTCTGAAAAATTTGCTGAAACTTTATTTTCATCCAGCTCGTAGCTCTATTTGACCAAATTACAAATCCGGTCAACAGTCAAAATCAATGCCAAGTGTTGTTCAAACGAAAGAAATGAGAGAAGCGATTCTCGATGCGACTGATCGTCTTTTATCAATTTACGGTTATAAAAAAATGACGATTGATGATCTGGCGCGCGAAGTCGGCATCGGCAAAGGAAGCGTTTACCTTCACTTTTCGAGCAAAGAGGAAATCGTGCTCTCGCACATTGACCGCATCGTCGAACGCGTGAAATTTGAGCTTAACAGAATCGCCGAATCTGATTGCGACTGCAGCGAATGTTTGCGGCAGATGCTTTCGGCGCGAATTACGATTCGGTTTGAAAGCGTGCAGCATTACACGCAGAATCTCAACGATTTGCTCGCCGATTTGCGTCCGAAGCTGCTTGCCAGACGGCGACAGTATTTTTTGGAAGAAGCGGAAATTTTCGCGCGCGTCATCGAAAAAGGACAAAAAAGCGGCGCATTACGCGGCGACGATGCTTTTCAATCGGCGGAAACTCTGCTTTTAGCGACGAATTCTCTTTTGCCTTATAGTTTGACGGCGAGCGAACTCGGCGAACGCGCGGAAATCGAAGAAAAAGCGAATCGGCTGGCGAAGATTTTGATTAGAGGTTTGGAGAAATAATCGAAACAGGAGCAAATTTTTATGAAATATTTCGTACTTTTATTAGTTTTCGCATTCGCATTCGTTCTTTCGGCAGCGGCAACGTGTTTCGCGCAACAGCCGAATCAAATGCCGGACGCGCCCGTTGATTCGGCGACGCGCGCGCAGACGATTGACAGTTTATTAAAAGATTTGAACGAATCGTATGTTTTTCCCGAAACGGCGAAGAAAATGGAAGCCGATATTCGGCAGCGCGCGAAAAACGGCGAATACGACAATTTCACAACCGCGCGTGCTTTCGCGCAAAAATTAACCGATGATCTGCGCGCCGTCAGCCGCGACAAACATCTCGGCGTGCGTTTTTCCGAACGATCAATTCCCGTCAGAAAAGCGGGCGAAGAATTGTCTGCCGAAGAACGCGAAGAATACAAACAGATGATGAAAATGAACAATTACGGCTTCGTCAAAGTCGAAAATCTGCGCGGCAATATCGGCTACGTTGATTTTCGCGGTTTTACCGATCCCGAATTGGGCGCGGAAACCGTGGCGGCGACGATGAATTTTCTCGCTCATACGGACGCGATTATTTTCGATTTGCGATACAACGGCGGCGGCGATCCGGCGATGGTTTCGTTGATCAGTTCGTATCTTTTCGGCGATAAACCGGTTCATCTCAACAGTTTATACTGGCGCAAAACCGGCAAAACCGAAGAATTCTGGACAAAACCGAATCTCGCGGCGAAAAAATTCGGCGACCGCGACGTTTACGTTTTAACGAGCAATCGCACGTTTTCCGGCGCAGAAGAATTTTCCTATAATTTGAAAAATCTGAAACGCGCAACGATTATTGGGGAAACGACCGGCGGCGGCGCGCATCCGGGCGAAATGTTTCGCCTCGGCGATCATTTCAGCGCGTTTATTCCGACCGGGCGCGCGATCAGCCCGATCACAAAATCAAACTGGGAAGGCGCGGGCGTTGAACCGGACGTAAAAGTTGCGCAGGAACTCGCGCTCAAAACCGCGTATTTGCTGGCGCTCAACAAATCGGCGGAAAAAGCTAAAAACGAAGCGATGAAAAACGCGCTCAAAAATATCATCGCGCAAACGCAGAAAGAACTCGACGAAATGAAAAACAAAACAGCATCTAAGTAAAAAGTAGATAGTAGAAAGTGGATTGGTGGACAATTGAAAGGCAAAAGTGAAGAGATAAATACTTCACTTTTGCCTTTTTGTTTTTTCGATTTTTATTTCTCTGCTAACCTTTGTCCCTTTTCACTTCTTACTTCCTACTTTCTACTTTGACCTCTCATCGTTTCCAGTAATTTTTGATTTTCAGATCGAGCATCGGAAAAGCGCAGTATTCGACGTTTCTGCCGGATTCGCGCAGTTTTTCGACCATTTTTATCGCGGCGTCGGCGTTGCGCGTGTGCACGACAATCGTCGAAGCGCGTTGATATTCGCTATTTTCGGTGAGCCATTCGGCAATTGCATAGCCGGTCGAGGAAAAATCGTCGTGATCGTTTGATTCGTAGTGATGCGGCAGCAAATCGTGATCGAGAAAAATCGCGTCGTAGCTGTTTTCGCTCAAAAAAACCTTCGCTTTTTCGAC
>SXVE01000339.1 GCA_005790265.1 Acidobacteriota bacterium
TCTCGCCAACGGAAAATCACTTATCGAAGCAGTCGAAACGGCGAAAAGATTTGTTACCGCCGCGATCAAAACCGCACCGCATATCGGGCGCGGACATTCGCCGATCAATCAATTAGTTGAAAATTTTTGAGAAGGAATAGAATGAGAGTTAATTGTAAATAGAAATTTCGAGTGACAATTTCAAATCATTTGCCAGAGAAATAATTTCGTGCGAAAAACAAAAACTTTGCAGAAAATTATTTTTCGCATTCAAACCGAAATCGAGATTCATTTGCCCGACTCCGGCGAATTTTCCCAAACGTCTCAGTTCCGCGTCGTGAGTTTTGAGAAAGTCAATTGCGTCTTCAACTTGTTGCGCAAAATCACTTTTCCAACTGACATCAATCGTAATTCCGGAATTGTTCCAAATGCTTGTTGCGGATCTGTGCTCGCCTTTGTGAAAAATATTGCACGGAGCAAAATAACTGTGTCGTAAAAAGTTATCGGGATTGAAATCATCGCCCGTCGCTCGTAAAACGCAATTCGGCATAAAATAATCTGATTTAAAATGGAAAAACCGGCAAGTTATTTAGCTGGTTTGAAAATGCTCGGAGTTTCGTAGGTAACGCCGAAGGTGACGCCGGTGCGCGGGCTGTTGCGCGTGAAACCGAAGATTGCGGCGGTGTCGAAACGCAAGCCGGACGCTTTGATTTGCGTGCCGACGCGAAATTGTCCGAGGCTTTCGGTTCCTAAAGGCGCGGTGCCGCTGCGCGTGTTGGCGCGACCGTTGACTTCGCCGACGAGATTGATGCGGTCGTTAACGCTGTAAATTCCCGCCAAACCGTAAAGCAGAACGTCGTTCTGCGTAAATCGTTCGAGCGGCGCGGTCATAATTGCCAAACCGAGATTGCCGAAAACATTGACGCGCGGCGTTTTTCCGTTGCCGCGTTTGCCGAATTTTTTCTGAACGAGAACTTTGCCGAAAACATTGATTTGATTCGTGCCGATGCCGCGCGATTGATCGGAATTCGGCAGCTCGAAACCGAATTTAAAGCCGAACGCCGGAAGATTTCTGGTTTCATTGCGCAGTTTGATTTTCGTCGAAACGATAAAGTCGCCCGCGTCGTTTGACGAATTTCCGTCGAGACTGAGCGGAATCGGCGACGGATTGTTTGCCGAATTGATCGCCAGAAAATTCTGCAAAACGCCTTCGACCTGAAATTCGACGTTCGGCGAAAAACCGACGCGCGCGCGCACATCGCCGACGCGCGTCAAATCGCCTTTTAAGCCGGACAGCGGAAATTTCGCGTTTTGAAAAAAATCAACGCCCGCCGCAATTTCAATCGCGCCTTCCGGCGTAATATCAACATCTTCGGTCAAAAGCGGTCGCTGCTGCGCGGCGGCGAAAAAATGCGTGCAGAAAATTAAAAGCGTACAGGCGAAAAGGCGTTTCATACGAACATCATTTTTTCACTAAACGAACTTTTTGTAAACGGAAATTGCTTGTTCCCATCCAAATTTATGTCGCAGCGAAGCGAAAGCGAAACGTCAACGAATAGTTGAAAACAGAAAAAATAGAAATACGCAGTTTGGACATTGAGCGGAAAAATTGGCAAAATAAACACGAATTTGCTTGGTCTGCAATCGCTTTCAAAAAGGAGAAAATATGAGTTTAGGACAGTTGCTTGCCGCCGAGTTGGAACGCGAAGCGGTTTCGACCCGAAAAATGCTTGAGCGCACTCCGGCTGATTTCGATTGGTCGCCGCACGAAAAATCCACGACGCTCGGCGATTTGGCGATTCATATCGCGCGGCTTCCGAGTTACGTCAAACCGGCGTTGTCCGAAACCGATTTGAATTTGGCGGCGGCATCAACCGATCAGACGATTTTGACCAACGGCGCGGAATTAGCCGCATTTTTTGACGAAAGCGTGCGCGAAGCCGTTTCGCATTTAAATCAAATATCCGACGATGAATTAAAGCAAAATCTGCGTTTGACGAACGGCGATCACGTCATCGCCGAAACGGCGCGCATCGGCATCATCCGCAATTTGGTGTTCAGTCATTTGCTTCATCATCGCGGACAGTTTTCCGTATATTTGCGGCTCAAAAATGTTCCGGTTCCGAGCATCTACGGACCGTCCGCCGACGAGCAAATGTGACGCGCTTGAAAGCGAAAAACGTCCGGAAAGTACGCGGCTTGAAAAATTATAAACTCTGTAATCACTCACTCTTTTAAGAGCTGTAAATGAAGTTGAACGATGGAAAAAGTGAATTTTGAAAAGGAAATGTCCGAAACCGGCGGATTGCGTCTGGTCGCCGACAACAAAGAACCTCAAAAGTTTCCGCTGGTCGAAAAACAATTCGTCAACTTTATGTTTTTTCGCGTCAATTCCGATTGGCGCAAGCTCGCCGCCGCCGAAAAAACCGAATTCAAGAACGAGTTCGCCGCCGTTTTTCATCATTTCGGCAGAGATTTCCTGCTGTATTCCTATTCGCTGATCGGTTTCGACTCAAAAGCCGACTTGATGTTTTGGCGCATCGGCACATCGCTCGATCTGATTCAGGAAATGACCGCCAAACTTTATCGCACGAATCTCGGAAGTTTTTTGGAAACCGCCGACAATTATCTTTCGACGACGAAAAAAATGATGTTTATTCCCGGTGCGGCGAGTCCGAATTACGAAGATCGCTTTCACGTTCGCGCGGGCGCGAAAAAATATCACTTTTTGTATCCGTGCTCGAAACAAAGCGAATGGTACGCCAAATCCGGCGAGGAACGCGATGCGCTGGTCGAGGAAAATTTTATGGTCGGCAAAAAATTTCCGAACATCAAAATTCATCTGACGCATTCTTTCGGATTCGGCGATCAGGAATATATCGTTTCGTTTGAAACCGACGAGCCGAAAGATTTTCTCGCGCTCGCCGAAGAATTAAAAGAAACTCCGGCAAGCAAATTCACTTTGCGCGGAATGCCGGTTTACACTTGCCGCCAGCGCAATCTGATGGATTGTCTCGACGCGCTCGGTTAAGTCAATGACGAATTAACAATGACGAATTACGAATGAGAGATATTTTAATTTGTCATCGGCGACAAACAAAAAGTGTAAATGCTGCTGCTGTTCGTAATTGTTAATTCCTCATTCGTAATTCGTTATTGTTTATGATTGTTGCCAGAAAATTTTTTATCAGCGGAACGGTGCAGGGCGTCGGCTATCGTTTTTTCACGCAGCGCGTCGCCGCGCGTCATCAAGTTTTAGGCTACGTGCGAAATTTAAAGGACGGCAGAGTCGAAATTTTTGCCGAAGGCGAAGATTCGGCGGTCGAATCTTTCAAACACGATTTGACTGCCGGACCGAGCTTTTCCAAAGTCGAGCACATCGAAGAAATCGTGCTCGAGCCGAACGATCATTACAAATTATTTAGAATCGAAAAATGAGAAGCAATTACGAGTGACGGAGTTATTTTTTAATTTGAAATTCGTCATTCATAATTGAAAAAACTATGGACAATTTAAGAAAACTGATACGAGAAGTGCCCGATTTTCCGAAAGAAGGCATCAATTTTTACGACATTACGACGCTGTTAAAAGACGCCGACGGATTGAAACAAACGATTGACGCGCTTGCCGCGCATTACGAAGGCGAAAAGATTGACACTGTGATCGGCGTCGAATCGCGCGGTTTTATTTTCGCGGCTCCGCTCGCTTATCATTTGGGCGCAGGTTTCGTGCCCGTGCGCAAACCGAAAAAACTTCCGGCGGAAAAAGTTTCCGTTTCCTATGATTTGGAATACGGACAGGACACGCTCGAAGTGCACAAAGACGCGGTCGGCGAAGGACACAAAGTATTGATCGTGGACGATTTGCTCGCAACCGGCGGAACTGCCAAAGCCGTAGTTGATCTGGTCGAAGGCTTGGGCGGCGAAATCGTCGGTTTGTTATTCGTCGTCGAACTAAACTTTCTCAACGGACGCGAAAAATTCGACGGTTACGATGTCCGTTCGCTGATTCGCTACGATTCTTAAAAGCAAACAGAAAGGTGAAAAGTCAGAATTTAACAGTTAAACCACGCTCCCGTAGCTCAGCTGGATAGAGCA
>SXVE01000340.1 GCA_005790265.1 Acidobacteriota bacterium
TGCGGCGTCAAAACCGCCGTCGGCTCGTCCAAAATCAACAGTTCGGCGTTGCGGTAAAGCGCTTTCAGCAACTCGACGCGCTGCTGCGCTCCGACCGACAAATCTTCGATATACGCTTTCGGATTAACGCCCAAACGCAATTTATTTGAAAGCGCGAGAATATCGGCGTTGGCTTTATCGAGATCCAAATTCGCCTTTGATCCGGTTTCCGCGCCTAGAATAATATTCTCGGCGACCGTCATCGTATCAACCAGCATAAAATGCTGATGCACCATTCCGATTCCCAAAGCAATCGCGTCGTGCGGATTTTTAATATTTACGGTTTTTCCATCAACCAATATCTCGCCCGAATCAGCCGTGTAAAAGCCGTAAGCGATGCGCATAATCGTTGATTTCCCCGCGCCGTTTTCGCCGACAATCGCGTGAATCGTGCCTTTTTCGATCTTGATCGAAACGTCGTTGTTGGCAACGACATTGCCGAATGTTTTGGTAATGTTTTTCAGTTCAAGCATTATTTTGTCTGCTTCCAAGTTTTTCCGAAATCAGATGTGTAAAGTTCTTTTGGTTCGTTTCTATCAGGTAGGGGATTGAGAATCATTACTCCCTCTCCGTTTTCCGACACGCTCATTTTTTCAATCAGTCTGTAATTAACTCCCTTCCAATTTTCAATGTCTTCTTCTGCATTCCAAAGATTCCAAGTTTTTCCTGAGTCGAAAGTGATTGCCGATTTCCAGCCCATAAATATGAAAGCGACTTTGCTATTTACGATCTGGATGCTTTCCCCAAAGTTTTCCTTTGGATCATCGTGTCGAAAAGTCATCACTTCGCGCCACTCCGCCGAATTTGCCTGACGCGCGGAAAAAACGTAGTATGCTCCCGGCACAAAACTACAGCTTTCAAGTTTCCTCTCCGCCTTCACGTCAAATACATCTTGCCAACCGTTCTGATGAGTTATATCTGCGTTTTTTATACACGGCGACTGGTAACGGCAAAATGATATTAAACCTGCAACTAGAATCACGCTCATTGGAAGAATTCGTTTTAAGAACATAAAGTTTAATCAATTTGCCATTGCGTCCGTCACCTTAATCTCGCCCGCGACGATTTTTGCTTTGGCTGCTTCGACTTTTTGCAACAATTCAGGCGAGATCAGAGCTTTGTTGTGTTCGTCGAGCGCGTAGGCGACGCCGTCTTTGTCGAGTCCGAAAACGTGAAAGCCGCCAGCAAATTTTCCGCCTAAAACTTCTTTGACGACATCGTAAACGGCATTGTCCACGCGTTTGACCATCGAAGTTAAAACGAAGCCGGGTTTTTGTCCGTTTTGGTTGGAATCAACGCCGATGACGAATTTGTTCGCTTCTCCGTCGGCGTTTCTGCCGTATTTTTCGACGGCGTCAAACGCGCCCAAACCGGAATTTCCGGCGGCGGTGAAAATCACGTCCGCGCCCTGATCAATCTGGCTGATGGCGAGTTCCTGACCTTTGCCCGGATTGTTCCACGCCGAATCGGTCACGCCGACGTAATTATCAATCACGCGAATGTTCGGATTGACCGCGCGCGCGCCTTCTTCGTAGCCGGTTTCAAATTTGTGAATCAGCGGAATATCCATTCCGCCGACGAAACCGAGAACGCCGGTTTTCGATTTTGCCGCCGCGATCATTCCGACTAAAAACGAGCCTTCGTGTTCGCGAAAAACGAGCGACGCGACATTTTGTTTCGGCGTTTTGCCGTCGGCTTCAAAAATCACGCCGTCCACAATCGCGAATTTGATATTCGGGTAATCGGTCGCGACTTTCTGCATAATCGGACCTTGAGCAAATCCGACGCCGACGATCAAATCGAAATTCTTTTCGGCAAAAGCGCGCATCGCCGGTTCAATCGAAGTCGGATTTCCCGGTTCGACATCGTAGAGGCAAATGTTCAGCTCGCGTTCGGCGCGCTGCACGCCTTCCCACGCCGCCGCATTGAACGAACGGTCGTTTTTGCCGCCGATGTCGAAAACGATGCCGACGTTGGTTGAGCAGCCGTCTTTTGACGCTTTCATCTGCGTCGCGCACGATAAAACGAATAACGACCCGATGACGATCAGAATAATCGCGATTTTAGCTTTCATATTTCCATTGCGCCGCTAAAAAAATCCAAAAGTTTTGGAAATTTCCGCGGCTATTGAACGATTTCTTTGACGAGTTCCAGTTTCGGCGATTGTTGCTCGCTTATTTTATACGCGTTTCTCAATTTTTCGCTAATTAGATGCGCCTGATTTTCGTCGCGGCAATACAAAATTCCGAGCGTATCGCCCGCTTTTATTTCATCGCCGATTGCCGCTTCGCACGCGTAACCGACTGCTGCGTCAATTCGGTCTTCGGCTTTTATTCTGCCGCCGCCGATAGCGCCGATTGCTTCGCCGACCGATTCCGCTTCGATTTGCGTGACAAAACCCGACGATTCAGCTTTGATTTCGACTTGAATGACATTTTCGCTTAATAATTTTTCCGGTTCGTCGCAGATTTTCGCGTCGCCGCCCTGCAATTCGACGTTGTGCCGAAATTTTTCGAGCGCCGCGCCCGAATCCAGCACATTTTGAATTTTCAAGCGCGAATCTTCAATCGTTTGCGCGACGCCGCATAAAATCAGCATTCGCGCCGCGAGCGCGACGGAAAGATCGAGCGTCGCGCGCATCGCTTCGCCCGATTCGCCGCGCAGAATTTTGACGCATTCGTAAACTTCCAATGAATTGCCGACGAATTTTCCGAGCGGCTGATTCATATCGGAAATCACGGCTTCGCACCGGACGCCGAAATCCTTGCCGGTTTCGACGAGCGCGGCGGCGAGTTTTTTCGCGTCCGTAAAGTTTTTCATAAACGCGCCGCTGCCGGTTTTCACGTCCAGAACGAGCGCGTCCAAACCTTCCGCCAGTTTTTTCGACATAATCGAAGCGACGATCAGCGGAATGAACGAAACGGTCGCCGTCGCGTCGCGGAGCGCGTAGATTTTCCGGTCGGCGGGCGCGATTTCCGCCGTTTGTCCGGTCATCGCGAA
>SXVE01000341.1 GCA_005790265.1 Acidobacteriota bacterium
CGTCACGGCTTCGGTGATCGCCGGCAGCGCCGAAGTCAAACTGATCGTTTTCACCGCTCCGTCGTCCGGCGCGATATTAAAACGAATCTCGTCCGCGCCCGCGTTTCCGTTCGCGCTCGTGATCGCCTGCCGCAGCGAACCCGTGCCCGCATCGCTCGTCGTCGTCACGGTATAAACTGCGGTCGGCGCGAAAACGTTTTCGGCTTTCGATGCGGAAACGTCCTGCGCGCGACTCGCCTGCGCGGTAGAAAGCGCGACGATTGCCGCGCAAAAAATGTGTATAAACGCCGGAAAATAAAAATTTGTTGTCTTTGGGCGCACTGCTGATCTCCTTGCCGAATGAAAAAAATCTGATACTCATTATTAATCGCCGCAAAATTTGCGATTTAGGGTCAGCGGTCGAAGATTTTTTTCGGTTGCGCGGAAAATCAAACAAAGCGGCGGGCGGTAAAACGGTTTGTTTTGTGAGTTGGGCAGGCGGAAAAGGGAAGTCGGCGTGTTGAGCGGCGCGCGATCAATCAATTTGCCGAGAAAGACGCGCGAAATCGGCGGGCGTGTCAATATCCGTCGCGGCGGACGGCATCGGCAAAACGGCGGCGGACGCGAGATGTTTGATGATTAATTCTTTCGCGCCTTTATCGCCTTTGATGCGGGCGAGTTCGGCAAACAGCGTTTTTGAAAATAAAGCGGGAACGCCGACGGTCGAATTATATTCGGCGGCGACGAGCGGCACGTTGTCGCGCTCGAAAACTTCGATCAAACGGTTGATGTGCGCGGCGGTGACAAACGGCTGATCGGCAAGCGTGACGACGACGGCGCGCACGGTTTCAGCGTCGGTGTTGAAATGTTCCGAGTCAGCAAGCAGCGCGTTTAAGCCGCAGACGAGCGACGACGACAGCCCCGTTTCGTAATCTCGGTTCAAAACGACGCTGACCGGCAAATCTTCGATCTCGGCGGACGTTTCCGCTGATGATGCGCCGAGCACGACCGTTACTTTCGCCGCTTTCGACGCGAGCGCCGTTTCGACCGCGCGGCGCAAAAGCGTCTGGTTTTTGTAAATTAAAAGCTGTTTCGCCCGGTTCGGCATTCGCCGCGACGCGCCCGCCGCGAGCACGATCACGCCGATGCCCGTCGTTTTAAGATGTGTCGTTTCAGCCATAAATGCGGAATTTGAGCGCGCGGATTTACGCGTCGCGCCCGTAGATCGAGCCGCGCCGCTCGCGCAGAAAACTCCCGGCGCGCCCGGCGAAAACCGCTTGAATCTCCGCCGCGATCGAGAGCGCGATGGATTCGGGCGTGTCCGCGCCGATGTCGAGTCCGACCGGCGCGAAAAGGTTGGCGTGCGCGCGCTCGTCAAACGATTCGCCGCTGGCGGCAAGTTCGGCGAGCAGGCTTTCCGTGCGTCTTTTCGGTCCGAGCGCGCCGACGTAAAACGCGTTTGACCGAAGCGCGGCGGCGAGAACGGCGCGGTCGCGGTCGTAATTGTGCGTCATCAAAACAATCGCCGTGCGCTCGTCCGTGACGATGCCGGACGGCGGGTTTTCGTCGTTGATCAGCAAAAGTTCGTTTGCCGTGGTGAATCTTTCGGCGGCGAGATAAGCCGCGCGGTGATCGGCGACGCGCACTTGCCAGCCGAGCTCGCCGCCGAGCCGCGCAAGCGGAATCGCGTCGGTTCCCGCGCCGTAAATCAAAAGATCGAGCGGCGGAGCGATGTTTTCAAAAAAGAATTCGTAAGCGCCGGTTTCGAGCTGAATCATCTTTGTCGCCGACGTTTCGCCGTCCGCGCGAAATCGTTCACATTTGGTTTTTAAGATTGCGGATTCGGCTAAAAACGCCGGAAGATTTACCTGGCGCAGTTCGCCGTTCGCGTCGCCGAAGATGCGCCCGCCGATTGGCGTTTCGCCGTTGTCGCCGGTGGAAATGAGCGTCGCGGCGAATTTTGCGACGCGCGAGCCGCGCGCTTCGTCAAACAGCGCGAGATACTCGCCCGCGCCGACGGCGGTTTCGAGCAAAATTCGCACGACGCCGCGACAACCCATGTTCAAACCGAACACGGAATTTTCATCTGCGGTCGTGTCGTAAGTAAAAACGCTCGCCGCGCCGCTCGCCCTCACTTTGGCGGCGCGCTCCAAAACATCGGCTTCGAGACAGCCGCCCGAAACCGTGCCGAACGTGTCGCCGTTTTCCATCATCAGCATTTTCGCTCCCGGCAGACGATAACCGGAACCGCTCAGTTCGACGACGGTTGCGAGCACGGCGCGCTCAACCGACGCCGATGAATTTAACTTATGAATGATTTGCTGTATTTCTTTTGCCAAAATATTTAATACGCTGCGTCAAAACAGACTTTTCCAAAAAAAACGCCCGCGCGGTGCAGGCATTCCAAGTTAAATTGCGCGCCGTTCACGCTTCGGGCACAAACGTGCGCACGCGTTCGTCGCCGCGCTGGTGCACGACGTCGAGCGTCATTCCGCTGACGAGCCAGTTTTGCTCGATTCGGTGCAGCGTGTGCGTGTAAACGCCCCACACTTCCCACATTCCCGCCGCGTCTCCGCTTTCGATTAAATTAAATGCGTAGGCTTTTGAAGTAACGAAAGCCGTATCGCCGTCAATTTCAATGCGGTGATTCGTGCGCTGGTGAAAAGTCTTTTTGCCCGGATACAAATTCTTTTCCCACGCGCCGACGAAATCATCGCCGGAAATGCGCGCCGGTTCGCCGCCGTCGAGACTCGCAAAATCGGCTTCAACTTCGTCAGCGAATAAAGCGCGCAGCTTCGTCCATTCTTTGGCGTCGCATAAATTGTCCACTTCATCAACCGCACGGCGAATAATTTCCGCGTTCGATGCGTTTGATGCAGCGGTTTCCGCCGCCGCATCTTCGTCGTGTTCGACTTGTCCGAGTTGTGTTCTGCCGATCATTGTTCGCTCCGTTCGTTCAATTGCGCGTTTCTAAATCAATTTATCGGGCGTGATCGGCAAACTGCGCACGCGTTTGCCCGTCGCGTTGAAAATCGCGTTCGCCACTGCCGCCGCAACGCCGACGATGCCGACTTCGCCGATGCCTTTGATGCCCATCTTGTTGACGATCTTGTCTTCTTCGTTGATAAAAACGGATTTCATCTCGCCGACATCGAGATTCGACGGAATATGATAATCGGCGAACGAACGCGTCGCGAAATTGCCGTAACGCGGATCAATCAGAGACTCTTCGTGCAGCGCCATTCCGATTCCCCAGATGCCGCCGCCGATAATCTGCGAGTGCGCCGTTTTCGGGTTCAGGATTCTGCCCGCGCCCGTTGCGGCGACAAATCGTTTGACGCGCGTCATTCCGGTCGAACGATTGACCCACACTTCGGCGAAATTGGCGTTAAAGCTGTGCGACGAATATTTGTCGGTTCCTTCGGGCGGTTTCGCGTCAACGCGCGTTTCATAAAATTTCAGATTAGCGGCGTCGAGCAGTTCGGCGGCGGTCGGAGCATTGAAATACTGCCGATTCGTTTTCGCCTGAAGTTCGTTTAACGCTTTCAAGCAGCCTTCGTAAACGGCGTTGGCGAAACTCGCCGCGCCGACCGAACCGACCGAACCGGCGGCGGGCGGCAATGCCGAATCGCCGATTTTGACCGAAATCTGATTCACGTCCAAACCGAGCGTTTCGGCGGCGGTCTGCGCGAGAATCGTGTTCGTGCCCGTTCCGAGATCGGACGCGGCAAGCTCAATCGCCGCCGTGACGTTTGCGCCCGCGCCGCGCGTTAGTTTAACGATTGCCGACGTGTCGCGCTGACGCGCCGGATAAGTTCCGCACGCTACGCCGAAGCCGACGTAAAAATCGCCCTGCACGTTGGCGCGCGGTTGGGCTTTGCGATTCGACCAGCCGAACGCTTCCGCGCCTTTGCGCAAACATTCGACGACCGAACGCGACGACCACGGTTTGCCGTTCGACGGATCTTTCGCCGGTTCGTTTTTAATGCGCAGCTCGATGGGATCCATTTTTAATTTGTAAGCGAGTTCGTCCACCGCCGATTCGAGCGCGAAACTGCCCGTTGATTTGCCCGGACCGCGCGTATAAGTCGGCGTGATAATATTCATCGCCGCGACGCGGTAGCTGATGCGCGAATTCGGCACTTCGTACATATGCGCGGACACGTCGCCGCACGGCTCGACGAATTCTTCGTTGATCGCCGAATGCGTCGTCGTTTCGTGCGCGAGCGCGGTGAATTTGCCGTCTTTCGTCGCCGCGAGACGCAGATGCTGCACGTTTTTCTGCCGCAAACCGACCGAATCGAACATCATCTGGCGAGTTAAAGCGAGCTTGACCGGACGATTAACCGCTTTTGCCGCCATCGCCGCTAAAATTACGTGTCCCCACGCGCCGCCTTTCGAGCCGAAACCGCCGCCGATGTGCGGCGTAATCACGCGCACGTTTTTCGGTTCCAAGCCGAACGTTTGCGCGACCGCGCCCTGCACGCCGTTGACGACCTGCGATTCGTTATAAATCGTTAATTTGTCGGCGGCGTCCCACACGGCAATCGTCGCGTGCGGCGCCATCGGCTGATGATGCTCAATCGGCGTTTCGTAAATTTCGTCAACCGTCACCGCGCCCGTTTGAAAAGCGCTGGCGAAATCGCCGCGTATTTTATCGGCGCGGTCTTCGGCTTTCGGTTTGACGGCTTCCTTTTCGTGTTTTTCAAAATCGGTTTTCGCCGCCGCTTTTTCGTATTTGATTTCGATTAAGCGCGCCGCATAACGCGCCTGTTCAAATGTTTCAGCAACGACGAATCCGGCGTGTTCGCCCCAGAATTCGACGTTGTTGTCCTGCAAAATGCCGCCGCCGCGCAGTCCGCGCGAAGGAGTCAGTTTCGCGGCGTTTTTGTGCGTGACGACAGCGAGCACGCCCGTCACTTTCTCCGCTGCGCTCGTGTCAATGTCCATTACTTTACCCGCCGCAATCTCGCTTTTGAAAAGAAATGCGTAAGCCGTATTGGAAATTGGGAAATCCGTCGCGTAGTTCGCCGTTCCCGTTACTTTCATAAAGCCGTCAATGCGGCTGACCGCTTCGCCGATCACTTTTTTTCTCTCGCTCATCTCGTTAACCCCTTCTGCAAAATCAACAATTTATGTCCGCCGCGCCGATTCTCAAATGTCAGGCGACTTTTTCGCCTCTGACATCAATCGCCGTCACGTTTAATTACGCTTTGCCGCCGCTCATCGCCATCGAAAGCGCGCGGACAATCGCGCGTTTTCCGAGTTCGACTTTGAATTTATTGTGTTCGAGCGGTTTGGCAGATTTCATTTCCGCTTCCGCCGCCGCCGCAAAATTCGCTTCCGTCGCCGCTTTGCCGCTCAGAAACTTTTCGGCTTCGAGAGCGCGCCACGGTTTGTGCGCGACGCCGCCCATCGCGATGCGGGCTTGTTTGATCGTTGCGCCGTTCATTTCCAAACCGGCGGCGACCGACAAAAGCGCAAACGCGTAGCTGGCGCGGTCGCGAATCTTCAAATAATAAGATTTGCCCGCGAAGTTGTTTTTCGGCAGCTCGATTTCCGTAATCAATTCGCCCGGCTGCAAAGTGTTGTCTTTTTCGGGATTGTCGCCGGGCAGACGATGATACTCGGCAAAGGGAATCGAGCGCGTCGCGCCGTTTGCTCCCTGTACTTTTACCGTCGCGTCCAAGGCGGCGAGCGCAATCGCCATATCCGACGGATAAACGGCGACGCATTTTTCACTCCAGCCGAAAATCGCGTGCATTCGGTTAATGCCTTCGAGCGCGCCGCAGCCGGTTCCCGGTTCGCGTTTGTTGCACGGCATCGCGACATCGTAAAAATACGTGCAGCGCGTGCGCTGATTCAAATTTCCGCCGTTCGTCGCCATATTGCGAATTTGCCCCGACGCGCCCGCTAAAATTGCCTGCGTAAGCAGCGGATAATTTTGGCGAACGAGCGGATGATTCGCCGTTTCGGTGTTTTTCGCCAGCGCGCCGATGGCGATGTTGCCGCGATTCGCGCCTTCGCCGATCAATCTGATCTGCGCCAGTTTCAAACGATTAATGTCAATCAGCTCGGTCGGACGCGCGACATCTTCCTTCATCAGATCAACGATGTTCGTGCCGCCCGCCAGAAAACTCGCCTGGGTGTTTGCCGCCGCGCTTGAAACGGCTTTTGCCGCGTCGTCAACTCGTGTGTAAACAAACGGTCTCATTTATGATGCCTCCTTGCGCGCGCGTTCGACTTCGCTCATCGTCGCCAAAGATTCGCCGGAAAACTGCCAGTTCTGCGCCGTTTCGCGTCCCGTGTGCACTTCGCGAATCGCGTCCACGATATTCGGATACGCGCTGCAACGGCACAAATTGCCGCTCATTCGCTCGCGGATTTCATCGTCGGATAACTGCACGGCGCGCGGTTTCGCCGGAATATTTTCGCTCACGTAACTCGCTTCGCCGTTTTTCGCTTCGTCGAGCATCGCAACTGCCGAACAAATTTGACCGGGCGTGCAGAAACCGCATTGAAAACCGTCGTTTTTGATGAACGACGCCTGCATCGGATGCAGCTCGCCGCTTTTCGCCAAACCTTCAATCGTCGTCACGTTTTTGCCTTCGCACGTCGCCGCGAGCGTCAGGCAAGACAGCGTTCGGCGTCCGTCAACGATGACGGTGCACGCGC
>SXVE01000342.1 GCA_005790265.1 Acidobacteriota bacterium
CAATTTTATCGTGACCGACGCGACCGCCCTGAAAATACGCAAGCAGAGCCGGATCGCTGTCGTACAGCTCGCCCAGAACATTTACTTTCGGAAACTCGGCTTTGAGTGCCGTCATCCATTTCGCCCAAAACGAGCGCGGAACGTGCGGCAAAGTGTCCATTCGCACGGCGTCGAAACCAACTTGCGAAATCCACCACAGAGTGTTTTGAATCAAATATTTTTCGACTTCCGGATCGTTTTGATTGAGGTCGGGCAGAATGTCAATAAACCAGCCGTCAATGTTTCTCGCCTGCGTTTGATAAGTCGCGCGCGGATTCATCGCCGTCCATTTCTGCCAGTTGTTGTTCGGATGATTGGCGACCGTGCCGTTAAACCAAGTCGGGGTCGGCGGATCGTTTGCCCAGACGTGATACGGTCCGACGTGGTTGACGACCTGATCCTGAATGACTAATAAACCGCTCTGATGCGCTTTGCGGACAAATTCTTTGAGCTTCGCCATATCGCCCAAGTGTTCGTCAACCGCATACATATCCGTCGCGCCGTAGCCGTGATAGCCGGTCGTATAAGGCATTCCGGGATAAACTTCTTTCGTATCGGGCTTGTCGTTATTGTCGTAAACCGGCGTCGTCCAAATCGCCGTTGCGCCGAGAGATTTGATGTAATTGAGATTGTTAATCACTCCTTGAAGGTCGCCGCCGTGATAACCTCTGCCCATCTTCCGGTCATACAAACCTTTCGATTTTGCCGGATCACTATTCGTCGGATCGCCGTCGGCAAAACGGTCGGGCATCAAAAAATAAATTACGTCGTCGGGCAGAAAACCCTGAAAATTTCCCGTCCGCGAAGGCTGCTCAAAAATCTCAAACGGCGCGTCAATCGTGCCGCCCGTCGTCTGAATTTTGAAATTATATTTTCCGATTCTGGCGTTTTCGGCAATCGTCACATCGGCAAAAAGATAATGCCCGTTGGCGCTTGTCTTGACGTTCGCCGCCTGCAAACCGCTGTTCAGCGGCGCGACAACTTTTGCATTTGCCAGATTCGTCCCGCGCATCATCACGCGCACCGATTTCACCGAACTGTTCGTCCACCAACTCGGCGGCTCAACTCTCTCAACCGTCGGCGATTGTGCGTTAACGGTGAGAAATTGACAGCAAATAATAAATAACAAAAAAAGAAAGCAGTGGAGATATTTACCCATTTTTTTCATATCAGACATTTCAACCGTCAAGAAGTTCTTCCCAATAAATAACCAAAATTCCCACTAGTAATGAAGAGATCACTCCGCCGATTGCCCAAATGTAGTAACCGACATTTGTTTCTTTTCCGACCATTGAGAACAACCCAATGACAAAACTTCCAAAAAAGACAATGATTAGTAAAGCAAAAAGTTGCCACCTTTTTCCGCGAAATATAGCTAATCCAAAACCGCAAATTCCAATTGCTGTGCCTACAAAATCATAGAGCGTATAGAGACTAAGGAAGAAATTCTCTCCTTCCAAATAATTAACAACAACTCCAATGACGCCCAAAGGAATAAGAAAAAGTCCTAAAGCAACAATTAACCCGCCAACCACAGTCAAAATTTTTGGTCTGTTTATAATCTTTGGCTTAACGTCCATAGATTTCGGTCCACTTGCGCAATCTTTCCGCAATTTCGTCGGAAAAATCGCCGGTTTTGCATTGCCAGTACCAATTGCCGGACGTTGACGCGGGCAGATTCATGCGGGCGTCGTTGCCCAAGCCTAATAAATCCTGCATCGGCGCGACGGCGGACTTGGCGACCGACGACCAGACGGCGCGGATGAAATCCCAGTGAATTTCTTCGCCGTTTGAATCGAGGTAACTCAGGCAGAAATCGTGTTCTTTTTTGATTTGCGAATCATCGCGCGTCGAACCGCTTCCGGCGCCGGAATTGAACCAGCCGACGGTCGTGTCGTTGTCGTGCGTGCCGGTGTAAGCGACCGAATTATTGATGTAATTGTGCGGCAGATCAATGTTTTTCGCATCGCCACCGAAGGCGAACTGCAAAATTCGCATTCCGGGAAAACCGAACGAATCGCGCAGTTCTTCCACGTCCGGCGTAATTACGCCCAAATCTTCCGCCCAAAACGGCAGCTCGCCGAGCGAGTTTTTTAGTGATTGAAAAAGCTCTTTGCCCGGAACGTTCACCCACGCGCCGCGTTCCGCCGTTTCGTCGGTCGCCGGAACTTCCCACGCCGCCGCGAAACCGCGAAAATGATCAACGCGCACGATGTCGAAAAGGCGCAGAGTCGCGTAAATCCGCGCCGTCCACCAGCTGAAATTGTTTTCGCGCATCCGGTTCCAATCGTAGATCGGATTGCCCCAGAGCTGTCCGGTCGCCGAAAAATAATCGGGCGGAACGCCGGCGACAACCTGCGGCGAACCGTCGGCGTTTAGTTTAAATTCCTGCGGATTACACCATACGTCGCTTGAGTCGAGCGCGACGAAAATCGGCACATCGCCGACGATTTTCACGCCTTTTTCGTTCGCGTAATTTTTCAACTGCGACCACTGGCGAAAAAACGCGAACTGGTAAAATTTCTGCGCGAACGATTCGTCATCGAGTTCGGCGCGCGCTTTTTCGAGCGCTTCCGGTCGGCGCAGCTTTAAATCTTCGTCCCATTCCTGCCACGATTTCTGATCCTGGTCGAATTTAATCGCGCGAAACAAGGCGTAATCTTCGAGCCAGAAATTATTCTCGCGGCAAAAGTCGTGAAATTCGTCAATGATATTTTGATCGGACGTTTGCCGAAAATTATCAAACGCTTTTTTGAGCAAAGGCAGTTTGAAATCAATCATCGCGCCGAAATCAACGCGTCCGGCGGGAAATTCGGGTGCGTTTTGCAAATCATCGCCGCTCAAAAAGCCGTCGTCAACCAGTTTTTCCGGCGAAATCAAATAAATGTTTCCGGCAAACGCCGAAAAACACTGATACGGAGAATCGCCGTAGCCGGTTTGTCCGAGCGGCAAAACCTGCCAGTAAGTTTGTCGCGCCGAAACGAGAAAATCAACGAATTGAAACGCTTCGGCGCCGAAATCGCCGATGCCGAATGCGGACGGCAGCGAAGTCGGATGAAGCAGAATGCCTGCGGCTCTTGGAAAATTCATAAGTTTTTTAATTGATAATTGATAACGGACAATTGATAATGAAGAAACAGTATTTTGATTCTCAATTATCAACTATCAATTATCAATTTTCTTTATTATTCGTCCGACCGGGTAAACGCCGATTCGTTTGTCGGCGTACAGCGAGCGTTCGTAGAAAAATGCGAGTCGGGCGCGCGCGCTTTTGGCGAAATTTTCGTCCTTTAGTTTTTCCACAAATTCCCGGCGCAGATTCGCGTCTTTTTCGAGCATCTCAACAGCGATTTTTTCCATAATGTAATCGCTGAAATACTCTTTGCGCTCGAAAATCGCGTTGAAAAATCCCCAGTACGCGAGCGAATCGCCGGAGTTCGGTTCTAACAAATGAATCGCAACATTTGCCGCCGTTTGATCGAGCGAAACGACGACGGAATTTGCCGGAAACGTCCTGGTTTCGGTGATTGCGGCGGTTTTGTATGAAACCGGCAAGCGATTTTCAAACGGCGCGGTCGCCCATTTCGGATCAAGCAAACGATAGCTTTCGACTTCGATTGTCAAAGGCGTTTTCCTGCGTTCAAACTCTATTCCGTGCGCTGTCAAACGCTCAATCGCGTCCGTCCATTGCGGCGGCACGATGTAATAAAGCGGCGGCGCAACTGAAGCGGTAATTTGCGCGTCGTCATATTTTTTCACCGTGATTTCTTTCGGCTCGGTGCCGTAAACGAGTTTTTTGCCGCCGGAAATCGCACTGTCCTGTAACGAATATTCGACGGCTTTCAGTTGAAAAGGCTCGTTTTTCTCGGTCAGCGCGATTTGCAGCGGAAACTGTCGCCGCGCGTCATAAGCGCCGCCGCGCGTGATCGTGTCGTCGTCGGCTTTTTTATTCGCGGCAAACAAACTCGCTTTCGAGCGGTTAATTTCTTCGATTGTTTTCCAGAGCACGTCGTAAGTTCCGCGCACGCGCGATTGATACGGTTTTAAAGAATGCGTTTCAATCAAAAGTCCCGGACGATTTCTGAGCGCGGCGTAGCCGGTCGCAAAACGCGGCGTCGCAATGAAAGTGTAAATTCCGCTCGTTACTTCGCGCCCGCCGAATTCGAGATAATGCGTCAAAAGATTGCCTTCGCGTTCGACTTCCGCGACGATTTTGCCGTCGAAATATTCGTCCATCCAGTTTGCGACGTGCGGCGAAACTTCCTGGAAATGCGCGTATTCGTAAGTGATGTTGTACTGAAAATCCGCGCCGTCGGTGACGTGCAGGTCAAAGAAAAAATCCGGTTTCCATTCGTTCCACAAACGCAGAAACGCCCCAGTTTCCGCGGCGTCCGCTTTCATATAATCGCGATTTAAATTCAAATTCGCCGACGTTCCGCGCCAGCCCATCTCGTCTGGTCCGTTTTGATTAATGCGGTTATACGGCGAAGAGAGTTCGTGTCCGTCAACGTTGTAAATCGGTACGAATAAAAGAATCGAATCTTTTAATAAATCGCGCCGGATTTTCGTAATCGCGATGTCGCGCAGCAGCGCGAGTCCGGCGTCTTTGCCGTCAATTTCGCCGGAATGAATGCCCGCTTGAATCAAAATTACCGCTTTGCCGCTCTTTTTCGCCGCCGCGGGCGTAAAAGTTTTGCCGTCCGCCGCGATTAAAAGCGGCAAATCGCGTCCTTCGCCGCTTTTGCCGAAACTCTGGTAAACGATAACGTCCGAAGCTTTATCCAGTTTTTGCGCAAAACTAATCGTGTCCGCGTAATTCCACGTTTTGCGGTAATCGGTTTGTTCGGCGCGCGTGCGCCATTCGTCCGGCACGTTTTTCGATTCGCTCTGCGCTTGTGTGTTCATCGCGTTTGTAAAAATTGAAATTGAGACAACCAAAAAAACAACTAATCGAATCGGCATGATTTTTCTTTCTTAATTTTCGTTATGCAAAATGACGCTTTCGTTGATCGCGAGCGGCTTGATTCGGTCGCTCAAATTCTGCTTGGCGGCGTCCTGTTTTAATAATTCGAGCGGCTCGCTCGGCGGTTCGTCCGACAAATCAAACGTGCCGTAATGCATCGGAATCAAAATTTCGGCTTTCGCGTCAACAAACGCTTTGACGGCGTCTTCGGGCGAATTGTGATTCGGCTCCATAAACCAGCGCGGACTGTAAGCGCCGATGCCGATTAAAAAATAATCAATTTTCGGGAAAATTTCCGCCGTTTCTTTGTAATGCGCGCCGTAACCGGAATCGCCGGAAAAGTAAATGGTCGTTCCCGCCGCTTCGATCACGTAACCGCCCCAGAGTTTGTGATTCATATCAAACAAACCGCGCCGACACCAATGGCGAACGGGCAAAAACGTTATTTTTACCGGCGCGTCCGGCGTATCAAACTGCTGAAACCAACCGGCGGTTTGAATCTCGTTGGTCGCCGTCGTCCAGTCTTTTAACAATTCTTCCATGCGCAAACCGGCGAAAAACTTCGCGTTCGGAAACTTTTGCGCGATGCTTTTGAGCGTCGTTTCGTCGCAGTGATCGCGGTGATCGTGCGACAGCAAAACGTAATCAACGCGTTTTATTTTTTCGAGCGGCGACGGCACATCAACAAATGTTTTGACGAACGGCGGTTTGCCGAAAACCGGATCGAGCAAAACGGTTTTCCCGCCGAGACGAATGTAAAACGAAGCGTGTCCGAGCCACAAAATGCCGTCTTTTTCGCCGTTTAAAAACTCGGTCGGGTCTTTTACTTCAAGCCGCGCCGCATCGTTTTTCTTTTCGTCCGCCTGCGGATTTGTGCCGAGCTGCCATTTCAGCAAATCCGTCATGCGCGACAAAAACGGATATTCGTAATTAACAAACCGATTTTTCCCATCAACCGGCGTTCCCTGCCAATTCGGTTTCACGGTCTTTAATTTTTCGTTGCTGACGTATTTTTCAATCACGGCTTTATCGTTCTCATTAATCAAAATAACAACGCCGATGACGACAACCAACAAAACCAAAAGCGCGGCGACTATTTTGAGTATTTTTTTCAGCATTTAAAGATAATTCTATACCATCGTTTGCCGAGTTTGATTAATTCTCCACCGTCACAATCGAATTCGCCTGAAAAAAACTGATTGATTTCGGCATTAATTCAATTATCATTTCGCCTTTTTCGCCGAGTTTGAGCGCCGCCTTATTCAAAGGCGGAAAAATCAGTCTCTGATTATCTTCCTCAATTAAATATTTTATATTCTTCAGTTCGCTTAACTCCATTACCGGCAAGATGATTTGCTTTGTTTGATTCGAGAAATTTATTCCGGCGACGATGTAATTGTTGTTGCGCAAGCGGAGCGATTTGTTTTCTTCAAAATGACGAGCAAATAAATATGCCTCATCGTCGTAAAACAAATCTGTAGTTTTTCCTTCGCGCAAAGCTCGATTTTCTTTTCGCAGTTTTATCCATTGCCGCGTCCATTCAAACATTTTTTGCTCGTCCGCCGTTCGACCTTCGCTGGTGAATTTATTTGTTTGATCGCCGGGAAAACCGCCGGGAAAATCTTTGCGGTTGTCGGGATCGTGTCCGCCGGTCATCGCGATTTCTTCGCCGTAATAAAGCTGCGGAATGCCGCGCGCGGTTAAAGTGAACGCGGCGTGCAACATCGCGCCTTCGAGCGTAGCGTTTTTGAGCGACATAAAACGGTCGGTGTCGTGATTGTTTTGCAGCGTTGTGACGTTGTTGATATTCGGATAAAGTCCGTCGTATTTCAGCGCATCGCGCAAAGCTCGCACCGGTTTGACGCCGGTGAAAACTTCCTGCGATGTGCGCCACAATTTGAAATCGAAAACCGACGGCAGATTCGTGTCAACGCCGTCCCAACCCGTTTTGCCGCCCTGAAAAAAAGCCGTCTGCGCTGCATCTTCCTCAAAGACTTCGCCGACGATGTAAAAGCGCGGATATTGTTTTTTAATCGCGCTCGACCATTCGCGAATAAATTCGCGCGGCATATATTGAATCGTATCCTGCCGAATGCCGCTGATTCCGGTCATTCCGATCCACCACAAAGCGTTTTGAATTTCGTAAATCGCAACTTCCGGTTCGGTTTGATTGAGATCGGGCAAAAGCTCGTTAAACCAGCCTTTTAATAAGTTGTCGCGTTCCGTTTGCGCAGCGTTCGGACTCATTAAAACCGAATCATTGAAAGTGTTCGGCGTGTATTTGGAAAACCAATTGTCGAGCGGCGGATTTTTCGCCCACGGATGCTGCACGCCGACGTGATTCGCCACTTGATCCTGAATCACTTTGATTCCGTTTTTCCGGCATTCTTCAATCATTTCGCGCAGATCCTGCATCGTGCCGAAATGATTTTCCACCGCGTAATAATTA
>SXVE01000343.1 GCA_005790265.1 Acidobacteriota bacterium
CGGACAGCAAAACGGTTTATCGCAAGGTTCGTATACATTTTTAGCCGAAACGCTCGGCGCGGAAACCGAAAAGAAATTCGTTTCGGCGGCGAATTTTCTGACGGATTTTTTCGATACGCGACTGCCGGAAGAACTCGAACATTACCGCACCGCCGTTCTTTTAACCGACGTTTTGACGCGCCGCGCTTTTTCGAGTGAAGTGATTACGCCCGGCAAAACGACGGTCGGCGACGTGCGCTGGTGGTTTTTGCAGCAAGTCAACGATCTCGGTTTGACCGTCTGGTTTCAACCGGATTTGCGCGTGCAGCGACAAGCGAAAACGGCGGCGACGAATCAGCAGTTTTTGTCGGTCGCCGACGAATCAATCGTTTTGGAAGCGGGCGACGTGATTCATATTGACTGCGGCTTGGATTATATGGGACTTTCGACCGATTGGCAGAAACACGCCTATATTTTGAAAAAAGGCGAACGCGACGCGCCTGCCGGTTTGAAAGCGGCGCTGAAAAACACGAATCTTTTGCAGGACGCGATTTTCGCTGTAGCGCGCGCCGGAATGACGGGCGCGGAAGTTTACGACGCCGCGATGGCGGAAATGAAACGCAAAAATATCGAAGCGATGATTTATTCGCATCCAATCGGCACGCACGGTCACGGACTCGGCGCTTCGATTGATTTCCGCAAAGCCATCGGCGGCGCCGAAGAACGTTTTCGCCTCAATTCGTTCACATCAATCGAACTCAATACTTCAACTGCCGTTCCCGAATGGAACAATCAAAAAGTAACGATTATGGCGGAAGACGATGCCGTGATGCTGGAAAAAGGCTACGAATTCATTCGCCCGCGCCAGACCGAATTTTACTTGATTAAATAAATGATTCCGATTTCTGAAGCTTTAAAAATTATCGAGCGCGAAACTCGTTTGCTCGCGGCTGAAAAGATTGATCTGGAAAATGCGGTGGGACGCGTTTTAGACCAAGAAATCGTCGCTGATATGGATTTGCCGCCGTTTGATCGGTCGCAGATGGATGGTTTTGCGGTCAAATCTAGTGAGACGAAAAACGCGCCGGTGCGTTTGAAAATCATCGGTGAATCAGTTGCGGGCAAAGGTTTCGGCGGCGAAGTAAACGCGGGCGAATCGGTGCGCATTATGACCGGCGCGCCGGTTCCAAGCGGCGCGGATGCGGTGCAGAAAGTCGAGGAAACGCGCGAGGAAACTGGGTATGTCGAGATCTTAGAAGCGGCGAAACTTGGTCAGAACATCAATTTGCTGGCGTCGGAAGTAACAAAAGGCGCGCGAATTTTTGAGCGCGGCGAAATTGTGACAGCGCAGATGATCGCGGCGATTGCTTCGTTTGGTTATGCGCGAATCGAAGTTTTCAAACGCCCGAAAGTCGCGATTCTTTCAACCGGCAGCGAAATCGTTGACGTTGCCGAAACGCCGCGACAAGATCAGATTCGCAACTCGAATTCGCTGATGCTCAAAGCGTTTGCCGACCGAATTTGCGACGCGCACGTTTTGCCGCTCGTCGCGGACAATGTTGAAAGTTTGCGAAAAGTGATTGAAAATGCGGTGCGAGATTACGACGTTTTAATCACGACCGGCGGCGTTTCGGTCGGCGATTACGATTTTACGAAGCCCGTTTTACGCGAACTCGGCGCGGAGATTTTCTTTGAAAAAATCTCGCTTAAACCGGGCAAGCCGACGGTTTTTGCTCGACTAAACGATTGTCTGATTTTCGGACTTCCGGGCAATCCGGTTTCGTCCGCCGTAACGTTTTACCTGTTCGCGCGCACGGCGATTTGGCGAATGCAGTCGGCGAAAAAACCCGAATTAAAACGTGGATTCGCCGTCGCCGCAACCAAATTAAAAGCTGCCAAAGAGCGCGATTCGGTGTTGCCAGCATCAGTCGCGACGAACGAAAAAGGCGAACTGGAAATCGAATCGCTGCGTTTTAACGGCTCATCAAATTTCATTGCCTTCGCCCGCGCCAACGCGCTCGTCTTTGTGCCGCAAGGCAAATCAATCGAAAAAGGCGCGGTTGCTGAAATTTTGTTTTTGTAGTTATGGGAAAATGGGCGCAGGTCAAATGCGATTGTCCGAACAGAATTCCGCTGCCATATAACACTTGGCACCAAGACCCGCGAACGTTACACAAAAGAGTGACCCCGTTTCAGCGCGAAAAGTGGCGCAATGAAGTTTTTGGAAAATTTGAATGCGGACACGAAAACGGAATGATTTTTGAATTTTGGCAAGGCGATTTAATGCAAATCAGTTACGCTCTCAAAACCGCATTTGCGAGTGATTCGGAAAGATTTGAGATTTTCAATAAGATTATCAATATCAGCGAATATTTTGATGAAACGCTTTTTCTATCGCCGGAAGAAGCGGAATTGTTGAAATTAGAGATTGAAGAAATACAAAATCTGGCAAAAATTCAAGGCGCAACTTGTTGGAAAGAATGGCAAATTTTCGTTCGCGAAATAGAGAACACGTATTTTTTAGACGGCGATTTCAATAAAACTTTACAGGACGGTTTGAATTTGTGCGAAGCGAGCATTAAAACCGGCAATCCGATAGAATTAGAGTTGTAATGAACAAACTTTCGCATTTTGACGATGAAGGCAAAATAAAAATGGTTGACGTTTCCGC
>SXVE01000344.1 GCA_005790265.1 Acidobacteriota bacterium
AACTGATCGAGCTGCGCGCGCCCGAAGTTATCGTGCGCAACGAAAAACGAATGCTGCAGGAAGCCGTTGACGCGCTGTTTGATAACGGTCGGCGCGGTCGCGTTCTGCGCGGCGCGAACAATCGCCCGCTCAAATCGCTTTCGGGAACATTGAAAGGAAAACAAGGTCGTTTCCGTCAGAATCTGCTCGGACAACGCGTTGATTACTCGGGACGTTCGGTGATCGTCGTCGGACCGGAACTGAAACTGCATCAATGCGGTCTGCCGAAAAAAATGGCTTTGGAATTATTCAAACCGTTTATTTACAACAAACTCGAGCGCGATGCGCACGCCGCGACAATCAAACAGGCGCGCGAAATGGTCGAGCGCCAAGAACCGATTGTTTGGGATATTCTGGAAGAAGTGATTCGCGAGCATCCGGTTTTATTAAACCGCGCGCCGACGCTTCACCGTCTCGGAATTCAAGCGTTTGAGCCGGTTTTGGTTGAAGGAAAAGCGATTAAAATTCACCCGCTCGTTTGCGCGGCGTTTAACGCCGACTTTGACGGCGACCAAATGGCTGTTCATATTCCGCTTTCGGCTGAAGCGCAAATCGAAGCGTCGGTCTTAATGCTCGCTTCAAACAATTTGCTTTCACCGGCGAGCGGTCAGCCGATTACCGTTCCGACGCAGGATATTGTTTTGGGTTCTTATTACCTGACATTATTGCGTGACGGATTGAAAGGCGAAAACAAAGTTTTCAATTCGATGGAAGACGTTTTGCTCGCGCTCGATGCGCAGGTAGTCGCGACGCAGGCGAAAATCAAACTTCGCTGGCGCGGCGATTTGATTGATTTGGCACAGGAGCACAATTCGCAGGATGTGATGCGGGCGAGCGTGCGCGAAAAAGTTGACCAAATCATTGAAACGACGCCGGGACGCGTTATTTTCAACGAGCGTTTGACGCGCGACGGTTTACCGTTCGTTAACGGAACGCTCAAGAAAAAGGGTTTGCAATCGCTGGTTAATTTTTCGCATTTGCGGCTCGGTCACGACCAGACAGTTGTTTTGCTCGACGACTTGAAAACGATGGGTTTTCTTTACGCGACCAGATCGGGAATTTCCATCGGCATTGACGATATGGTAACGCCGCCGAACAAAAAGCAAATCATCGAAGAAGCGAACGAAGAAGTAAACAAACTTCAACAACAATACGAAGATGCGACGATGACCGATCTCGAGCGCACAAATAAAGTGACGGCGATTTGGTCTGACGTTACCGACCGCGTGGCGAAAGAAATGTTCAAAGCGATGGACGAGCGCGAAAAATCGCGTAACGAACTAAACCCGATTTTGGTCATGGCTGATTCGGGAGCGCGTGGTTCGGAAGCACAGATTCGTCAGCTCGCCGGAATGCGCGGATTGATGGCGAAACCGTCAGGCGAGATTATCGAAACGCCGATTGTTGCCAATTTCCGCGAAGGTTTGAACGTTTTGCAGTACTTTATTTCAACGCACGGCGCGCGTAAAGGTTTGGCTGATACGGCGCTGAAAACGGCTGACTCGGGTTATTTGACACGCCGACTAGTTGACGTTGCGCAAGACGTAATCGTCTCCGAACAGGATTGCGGCACAATGCGCGGTATTTGGGCGGAAGCGATCATTCGCAACGGCGAAGAAGTTGAACCGCTGCGCGACCGAATTGTCGGCTGCACATCACTCGACGATATTATTGATCCGGTTGACGGAACGGCGATTGTCGAATCGAACACGGAAATCAATGAAGATTTGGCGTCGCAGGTGCAGCTTTCCGGTTTGCAGAAAGTGAAAATTCGCTCGGCTTTGACGTGCGAATCGCGACGCGGAATCTGCGTCAAATGTTACGGACGCAATCTGGCGACCGGCAAAACCGTGGAAATCGGCGAAGCGGTCGGCGTGATTGCGGCGCAATCAATCGGCGAACCGGGAACGCAGCTGACGATGAGAACATTCCACGTCGGCGGAACGGCTCGTTTCGAGCAGGAAACCAAACACGTTGCGGCAATGGACGGAACCGTGAAATATCTCGGCGATCTGAACTTTATCAGAAACCGCGCCGGTGAAATCATTTCGATGAAACGTCAATCGGAATTGGCTCTGCTCGACGACCGCGGTCGCGAAGTTGCCCGTTATCAAATCGTTTACGGCGCGCATCTGCACGTTGAAAACGGTCAGCAGGTGAAAGAAGACGATATGCTCGCCACTTGGGATCCGTTTACTTTCGCGATTTTGACGGAAGTTAAAGGAACCGTTAAATACCAAGATTTGCGCGAAGGAAAAACGGTCGAAGAGGAAATTGATAAAGTTTCGGGACAAAAACGTCTCGTCGTGAAAGATTCGGATGAGAAAAATCAGCCGCGTCTGGAAATTCGCGACGGCAACAAAGTTTTGAAAACTTATCAAATGCCGATTCGCGCCAACTTGCACGTCGAAGACGGTCAGGAAGTCGAGCCGGGCGATATTATCGCGAAGATTCCGCGCGAAACGACAAAAACGAAAGACATCGTCGGCGGTTTGCCGCGCGTCGTTGAACTTTTTGAAGCGCGTCGTCCGGGCGAAACGGCAGTGATGTCGGAAATTGACGGCGTCGTTAAATTCGGTCCGATCTCGAAAGGTAAGCGCAAACTTATCATCACGGGCGAAGACAACGGCGAGCGCGAATACGATATTCCGCGCGGAACGCACATCAACGTGCAGGAAGGCGATCACGTTACCGCCGGCGAAGCGCTGATGGACGGACCGCTTAATCCGCACGATATTCTGCGCGTTTTAGGAACCGAAGCGCTGCAGCAGTATATCGTCAACGAGATTCAGGAAGTTTATCGTTTGCAGGGCGTTAACATCAATG
>SXVE01000345.1 GCA_005790265.1 Acidobacteriota bacterium
AGCCAAAAGATAAAAAACCCGCCGAGCAACAGCCCGACAATTCCCGCGTCGGACAAAGTTTGCAGATAATCGTTGTGCGCCTGTTCGACGCGTTCGAGTCCGCTCATCGAATCGTACTGCGTGTAAGCGACGCCGAACGCGCCGAGTCCCGCGCCGAAAATCGGATTGTTTTTAATAACGTCGAGCGTCACGCTCCAGATGTGCGAACGGTCGGTCGTCACGTTTTCCGATGAAATCGTTTCGACAAAACGCGTCAGCGAAGATTCGCCGCCGACAAAAATCGAGCCGACAACAATCGCCGCGACGAGCGCGACCGCCAGCCCGATTTTCAAAGCGATCTGCGCCGCGCCGCGCGATTTGGTCGTGATAATAACCAGAAAAATCAGTTCCGCCAAAAGCGCGACGAATCCGCCGCGCGAACCGCTCAGAAGAAGCGCGATGCCCATCAGCGCAATCGCCGTAATATAAAGCAGTCGTTTGTCTTTTTTGATGCCGCCGACGAACATCAAACCGAGCGGCAAACCGAGCGTCATTTCCATATACGCGGCGAAATTATGACGGTTGACGAATGAGCCGAACGGCGTTCCGGTGCGCGTTTCGTAAACGCCGTAAATTTTCGTCGGGCTTAAAACCGCTTGCAGAATGGCGAAAAAAGCGAAGATAAAACCGAATATTGCGAGCACCGGAACGACGCGCTGCATTCTTTTTGCGCTGCCGGTCAAAGCGAGCGCGGCGGAGAAAAAAATGCCGAGCGCGAGAAAATGAAGCGCCGAAATCTGCGTGGCGAACGGATCGAGCGAAATCGTGCGCGGAATGCCGCTGACGCCCGCCGTTTCCGCCAGATCGCCGAGCGGAATGATTTGCGCAAATCCGTAAAGCGCCGCCGCAAAAAGCGGAATTTGCAGAAGACTGCGGCTGTAAACGGTTTTTCCGCTCAGAAAACCGTCCGCCGTCCACAAAATCAAAATCGCCGTCGTCATCAGATAAAAAACGGCGATGACCGGCTGATGAACCGCGCCGTAAGCGACCGTCGTGAAAATTACGGTCGCGCAAATTAGAAAAAAAGCCAGTTTATTTGCCCAAGTCATAAAAAAAAGTGAGCGGTGAGCGGTGGTCGGTGAGCGGCAAGCAGTTCTTGTTATCAGCAGATTTATGTTGATACTTGAATTTCTTTTTGCTCACCGCTCACCGCTCACTGTTTGCTAATCCTAAAATCGTCGAGCCAGAAAGTGCCGACAATCGGACACACTTCGCCGCAGTAGGCGCGTGATGTTCTGATTAAAATTCCCTCGCTGTTTTCCGGCGTTGCAAAATCGAGCGTTATTTGCTGCCAATCGCTCGAACCAACCGGAAAAGGTTTTGAGGAAACGATGATTTTATCGTCGTTCGCGTTGACGATTTCGATGGTCGGCGTTCCCGCGCTTCGCAGATTTTCGGTTTTCAACCAAAAGCTGACGCGGTATTTCGTCTGCGGTTCCATTGCCGCAAGCTGCCAGATGTTGCCGTCCAAATCCGCGCCCGAATAGCCGGTGAAAACAACGCGCAAACTGCGCGCGCCTTCTTTTTTCTGCGTCGAATCGGTTTTAATGTCAACTTTTTCGGCGGACGTGATTTTCCAGCCGAAGTAAGTGTCTTTCGGCGCGCCGATATTTTTTTCAAAGCCGCCGTTAGAAACCGTTTCGATTCGCGCGTCCGGATCGGTTCCGACTTGGCGGGCGAATTCGATTGCCGAGCGAAAAAATCTTTTTTCGTAAATGACCTGCGCGATCAGCCGCAGATAAACCTCGTTGCGCGCTTTTTCATCTTCGGATAAGGTGTTCCACACGCGGACGGCGTCTTCGGCGCGATTTTTATTGACGTAAAATCTGACGAGCGTCGTGCGCGCGTCGGGCGAATCGCCGGCGAGCTGCTCGACTTTCTGAATATCCTGATCGTAATAATCCCACGCAATCGAAAAAACCTGTTCGCGGTAAACGATGTTGTCGGCGACGGCTTTTTTCAGTTCGGCGAAGGCTTCGTCGGCGCGGTTGCGGCGCAGATAAAAATTGCCGAGCTGCCAGTGCGGATACGCGTAAGTCGGCGCGAGCGCGGCGGCGCGGACAAACGCTTTTTCGGCGCGGTCGTAATTTTCCGCTTGTTCATAAGTGCGACCGAGTTCGATCCACCAGCGAAAATCAAACGGCGAAAGCCGCACGACATCTTCGGCGAGCGCGAGCGCTTTTTCGTTTTTCTCCGCCGACAAAGTGTTTTTTTCGACTCCGGCGGCAAGCCACGCGGCGAGCGGATTGCGCGGCGCGAGCACAGCGGCGGTTTCCGCTACTTGCCGAGCGTTTGCCGCGTCCGGCGGCGTCATTTCCGCAAACATATCGCCGATCTGCCGCGAAACGGCGAACCACGCGAAAACGAGCGCAAAAACGAGCGACGCGATCAAAATGACGCGACCTTTGATTGTTTTCGATTCGATGGAAGCGATGTTTTCCTTCACGTTTTTTAAAAATCTTTCGCCGGCAAATCGTTCGTTGCGAGCAATTGACGGAAACGAATTAGATCAAAACTAACCAAAAAATTCGGCGATTTTGGCGACGACAAATTCCTGCTGCTCTTTTTGCAGTTCCGGGTAAATCGGCAGCGCGAGAGTTTCGCGCGAAGCCCGTTCGGATTCGGGAAAATCGCCGTCGCGGTAATTCAAATATTTAAAGCACTCCTGCAAATGCAGCGAAACCGGATAATAAACGTCCGTTCCAATGTCGTTTTCGGTTAAAAATTGGCGCAAATTATCGCGCTGTCCGCTGGAGACGCGAACGACGAATTGATTGTAAATATGCCGCACATTTTCACGCTCAATCGGTACGGCGATTTGTTCGTTTAATTTCGCGGCGGCGAAAAGCGTTCGGTAATAATCGGCGTTTTGTTTGCGTTTGTCCGACCACGCGTCGAGATGCGGCAGTTTGACGCGGAGAATCGCGCCTTGAAAACCGTCGAGCCGCGAATTTAAGCCGACCCATTTGTGATAGTAACGCTCTTTCGAGCCGTGCACGCGCAGCGCGAAAAGTTTTTCGGCGAGCTTTTCGTCGTCGGTCGTCATAAAACCGCCGTCGCCCATTCCGCCGAGATTTTTCGACGGATAAAAACTGAAACAGCCGATTTCCGACAGTGCGCCCGCGCGTTTTCCGTTTTCTTCCGCGCCGATTGCCTGCGCCGCGTCTTCGACGAGCGGCACGTTATATTTGCGGCTGATTTCGCGCAATTTTTCCATTTCGGCGCATTGCCCGTAAAGATGAACCGGCTGAATCGCCTTTGTTTTATCGGTGATTTTTTCCTCGATTTGCTCGACGTTTAAGTTGTAAGTGCGCGGGTCAACATCAACAAAAATCGGCACCGCGCCGAGCCGCGTGATTGATGAAACCGTCGCAAAAAAACTATACGGCGTCGTAATTACTTCGTCGTCGAATCCGACATCGAACGCCATCAGCGCGAGCAGCAGCGCGTCCGTGCCGGAAGCGCACGCAATCGCGTACTTCGTGCCGCAATACGCCGCTAATTCTTTTTCGAGAGCGGCGACTTCTTCGCCCAAAATAAAGCCGTTAGTATCTAAAACTTTTCCTAACGCCGCTTCGATTTGCGGTCTAAGAGCGTCGTTTTGCTGTTTGATGTCGAGTAAAGGAACTTTCATTTGAATTTTGGATTTCAGATTTCGGATTTCGGATTTAAGCGCGAAGATTAAAACCGAAATTGCAAAATCTCAATCGTCTTATCCGTCAATTCTATCGAAACAATCGCAAATTTGCATTTTGTCGTTTTCTCTTTTAGCCTTTTCTCAATGATTGCCGAACAAAAACAGCGCGCCGATGAAATTATCGAACGGCTGAAAAACGAGTATCCGGATGCGCACTGCGCGCTCCAACACACGAACGCGTTTGAGCTTTTAATCGCCACGATTCTTTCGGCGCAATGCACCGACGAGCGCGTCAACGTCGTGACCGCGACTCTTTTTCGCAAATATCGCGCGCCCGCCGATTACGTTAACGTCGCGCCGGAAGAACTTGAAGCCGATATTCATTCGACCGGATTTTACCGCAACAAAGCGAAAAACATTCAGGCGGCTTGCCACAA
>SXVE01000346.1 GCA_005790265.1 Acidobacteriota bacterium
GCGATTTTGTTTGAGGTTTTTCCGGCAAGCGGAAAAGCCAGTTACGTCAGCGCCGGACACGGCGATTGTCTGCTGATGAGAAAAACCGGCGAAATCGAAAAATTCGATTCGACCGGCTTGCCGCTCGGAATGATGGAATCTTCGATGCTCGAAATGCTCGGTAAAAATTACGAGGAAAAACACATCGGATTGAATTCCGGCGACGTGCTCGCGCTTTATTCCGACGGCGTGACCGAGGCTTACGATGTTGACGAAAACGAATACGGCGACGACCGATTGATCGCTTGTCTGCGTCCGAATATCGAAAATTCTTCGCACGACAGCGTGAACGAAGTGTTCAACGCGATTGACGATTTCGCCCAAACCGCGCCGCAGCACGACGACATCACGCTGATGATTTTCAAACGGCTTTGATTGAATTTAGCATCGCTCTAATCGAATACTGCCAAAGCATTTAAAGTGTTTAGACGCGGCATTTGGTGAATGCGCAAAACAGCAAAAAACTTTTGCCGAATCGGTATTTATCAAAATCGCGCGAAGTTCGGACAGCAGCTAGCCGGGTAAACAGCGAATTATTATTCAAAATTTCTCCTGAACAATCCGGGGAAACTGTTTTGTTAAAAAAAATGCGGCGGCGCGTTTTGCAGAGCAAATTAGTTTTCCCGCATCCAGCCCTGCAAAATGGCGTAGCTGATGATTTCCTTGCGGCTTCGGATATTCAATTTTTTGAGCGAATTGGCTTTGTGCGCTTCGACGGTTTTGACGGAAATGTCGAATTTTTCGGCAATTTCGTTATTGCTGTAACCGAGCGCGATGTGGCGCAAAATTTCCGATTCGCGTTCGGTCAATTTTTCGCCGCCGGTGTCGCCGCGCAATTTCCCGCGCTTTTCGGTGAAGCTGTTGAAAACCTTGCCGGTCATCGCCGGATCGAGATAATTGCCGCCGGCGGCGACGGCGCGAATGGCGCGAATCAATTCGGTGGACGCGCTCTGTTTCAAAACGTAGCCGGAAACTCCGGCGTGCAAAAGTTCATTGAGATACGCCGTGTCGGTGTGCCGCGTCAGAGTTAGAATTTTGATGTCGGGCTGGGTTCGTTTGAGTTTCGCGGCGGCGAGCAAACCGTTTAATTCGGGCATCGAAATGTCCATTAAAACGACGTCGGGCGCGAGCCGTCGCGCCAGCTCGATTGCCGCTCGCCCGTCGCCCGCTTCTCCGCAAACTTCCATATCGTCCTGCGCTTCGACGATTAATCGCAAGCCTTCGCGCACCGTGTTGTGATCTTCGGCGATGATAATGCGTAGTTTATCTGTCATTTGAGTTTCTCCTTTTTTTCGGCGAATTAGTCGGCGAAACGGGAACGCGAATGTAGATCGTCGTGCCTTCTTTCGGCGCGCTTTCGATTTCAAATTCGCCGCCGATCAGTTGAGCGCGTTCCTGCATTCCGAGCAGTCCCATTCCTTTTTGGCGTTTCTTTTTGTTTGCGGGATTAAATCCGATGCCGTCGTCTTCAACGATTAAAACAATCAAATTTTCGCGTTTTTCCAGCATAATTTCGACCGTTTTGGCGCGCGCGTGTTTATGCGTGTTGTTTAACGCTTCCTGCACGATGCGGTAAAGATTCGTTTCGACTTCGGGCGCAAATCGTGCGCGCTTTAAGTTCGAGGCGAGCAGTTCCGCCGTCACGCCCGAATGATGCGACCATTGTTCGACGTAATTTTCGAGCGCGGCAACGAGTCCTAAATGATCGAGCGCGGCGGGACGCAATTCCCAGGCGAGAAAGTCAACGCCGTGGTCAATGTCTCTGGCGATCAATTCGATTTCGTCAATTTTGTTGCGCAATTCGTCGCTCTCGCATAATTGGCGCGCGAGATCGAGTTTGAGCCGCAGAGCGGTCAACTGCTGTCCGAGTTCGTCGTGCAAATCGCGGGCGACGCGCTTGCGTTCATCTTCCTGCGCCGCGACGAGTTTTTGCAGCAGTTCTTTTTCGCGCACGGCTCGTTCGGTTTCGAGCCGTTCGGTCATATCGCGCGCCATTTTAACAAAGCCCTGCGCTTCGCCGCCATAACGCAAAGCGGTCATCACGCCCGAAACATAAAAGCGCGAGCCGTCTTTTCTGAGATGAAACCGCTCGTCGGGCGCGCGTCCGGTGCGCAGCGCGATTTCCATTTCCTTTTCGTGTTCCCTGTTCTGCCGGTCTTCGGGCGTAAAAATTATGGCGGTGGATTTGCCTAAAACTTCCGCTTCCGACCAGCCGAAAACTTTTTCCGCGCCCGCGTTCCACGAATCAATCAATCCGTCTTTCGTCATCGTGAAAATCGCGTAATCGGACGCGCTTTCGATGAGCAGGCGAAGCCGCGTTTCCGATTCGGCGAGCGCCTGTTCGGATTTTTTGCGGTCGGTGATGTCAAACATAACGCCGCTCATTCGCACCGGTTTGCCGTCGCTCGACGTTTCGATGATGCGTCCGTAACCGCTCATCCAGCGCACGCCGTCCTTATCAATAACGGCGCGAAAATCGGCATCGAAAACGGTTTTATCGGCGATTGCCTGTTTCAGCAGGTTTTCGATGTGCGCGCGGTCGTCCGGGTGAACGTGCTCGAAAAAAGCCGCTGACTTGACCGGATTTGTGCTCGGTTTCATGCCGAACAGCTCGAAATGTCTGGCGTTCCAAAAAACTTCGTCGGTCAGTAAGTTCCATTCCCAAGTTGCCATTTCGCTCGCTTCGGTGGCAAGACGCAGGCGCTCTTCCGATTCGCGGACGAATTCTTCGGCGCGTTTGCGTTCGGTAATGTCGTAAGAAATAGCCAGCACAGCGTAAACGTCGTTGTTGGCGCTGGTCAGCGGCACGCCGCGCGAAATAAACGTGCGGTTGTGCGCCTGATGTTCCAGTTCAAACGTTTCGCCCGCGAGCGCCTTCCGAAATCTTTTTTCGTAGTCGGCTGCAAGTTTCGGTTCAATCGCTTCGCTGATGGTGCGCCCGACTAAGTCTGATGATTTGAATCCGGCAGCCGCGAGCGCTTCGCCTTCGGCAACCAGATAGCGCATATTTTTATCAACGATAAAGACCGCGCCGCCCGGCAGATTTTCGACGACCGCGCGCAGTCTGCTTTCCGATTCGCGCAATGCTTCTTCAGCGCGGGCGCGCTCCAGCCGCGTCCAAATGCGGGCGGCGAGTTCGCGCAGCAACTCAACTTCAGTATCCGTCCAATTTGACGGTTCGGAACGATAGACGACGAGCAGAAAACGCCACGCGCCGCCGCGCACGAGCGGAACGCTGACGAACGAGCCGATTTTTATCGCCGCATATTGGTCGCCGTCGATTCTTGGATCGGCAAACACATCGCGAACGATGACCGCTTCCCCGGCTCGGCAGCTTTCCACCACGTCTGGCGTCATAAACTCTGTCATGCGATACGTGCCGAGCAAGCTCGGCGAGTCGCTGCGATGCCAGCCGTGATTAATAAACGCAACGTCCGCCGTTTTATCAAGTTCGGCAAAAGCACACGCCGACAAATCGAAATACGCACCAATTCTTGCGCCCAGGGCGTTCATCGTTTCATCAATATTCTCCAGATGCACGAGGTCTTCGCTCGTTTCAGCTAAAAAGGCGAGATCCGATTCGCGGCGTTTGCGGTCGGTGATGTCGTCAAAGACGACGGCGATTTGACGATTGTCTGCACCGCCGACCCGCGAGGCATAAACGTGATACCAGCGTTTGGTTTCTTCGGCGTAGTTTTCAATGCGCGCCGGTTCGCCGGTTCGCGCCACCGCGTCATACAGCTTGAGCCAGTGCGATTCGATTTGCGGAGCAATCTCCAGCACGCGCTTGCCCGCCGCGCCCGCGATTCCCGTTTGCCGTTCAAATACTCGGTTGACATCCAGGTAACGAAAGTCAACTGCCGCGCCGTCGTCGTCGTCAATCAATTCGATCAGGCAGAAGCCTTCGTCAAGCGAGTCGAACAAGGTGCGGTATTTTTCTTCCGACCGGGCGAGAGCTTGTTCGGCGCGCGCGCGTTCGACCGCCGACCACATTCGTTCGGCGGTTTCCTTAACCAGTTCGATTTCAACGTTTGTCCATTCGCGTGTCTGGCTTTGCGTCAGGCAAAAACATCCGACGAGCCGCTCGTCTTTAATTACCGGAATGTTGATATAAGAAAGAATTTCGACCGAAAGACAAAGCTGTTTGAGCGAATCGTCCATAACGTCCGAAGTTTTCACGTTACGAACGATAATCGGCTGACCTTTTTCCAAAACTGATTTGAAAAGCGGCATTTCATTGAGCGAATAAACGCCGCTGACCGGCGATAACCGTTCGCGTCGCGCGCCGCGGCGGATAACTACGACATCGCCGTCAATTTCGCCGTAATAGCAGCGGTCGGCGGTGAAATGATCCATCGCCGTCCGGGTCATCGTTTCCGAAATTTGCGCGGCATCTGCCAGCGAGCGAATTTGATCGCTCAGCTTGAGCAGGTAAGTTTGTTTGATTTCGGATTGGCGCATCTTATCTTCGGCGCGCTTGCGTTCGCTGATGTCGAGAAACGTGGCGACGACGCCGTTGATGCGGTCTTCTCCGGTGCGATACGGCAAAATTCGCAGCAGATACGTGCGCCCGTCAATCGTGCGAATCTCGCGCTCGACCGCTTGCAGCGTGTGCAAAACCGTTTCAGCATCCTCAAGCAGATTATCCTGTTCGAGCCGGTGCGTGATGTCGGCGAGCGGACGACCGTAATCCGCCGGAATCAAATTAAAAATCCGCGAAGCGGCGGGCGTAAACGTGTTGACGCGAAAACTGCGGTCGAGAAAAATCGTCGCGATGTCGGTCGAATAAATCAGATTTTGGAAATCATTATTCGCCTGTGAAAGCTCTTCGATTTTTACTTTGAGTTCCTGATTAACCGTCGTCAATTCTTCGTTGACCGACTGCAATTCCTCTTTGCTCGTCTCCAATTCTTCCGCCGCCGAACGCAGCTCTTCGTTTAAAGCCTGCAATTCTTCGTTCGACGCCTTGAGTTCTTCGGTTTGTACTTTGAGCTGCTCGATGGTGTTGCGCAGCTGCGATTTCGTCCGCAGTAATTCTTCTTCGAGATGTCTGGCAATCGGTTCCTGCGTCGTGTAAAGCGCTTCGGTCTTCGCGGCGTTTTCGTTTTTCGCCTCTTCGAAAATTACCAGAATAAAACCGCGCGCGAGCGAAGCGGAAACTCCTGTTTTCGTAATAGAGTTTGGATTTTCGTTATCGGCGGCTGCGTTTTCATCTGCTGCGGATTCATTTTCGCCCGCGAGAACCGGGCGCGCGTAGATATTTACCGTTTCGTCGCGCTCGTTAATGCGAATTTTTAAGTTTCTGACTTCGATGTTCGTCTGTTTCTGCACCGCCTGAAAAAGCGCGGCGCGCAGTTCGAGCCGCA
>SXVE01000347.1 GCA_005790265.1 Acidobacteriota bacterium
AATCGGAATCAAACCGAGCAGCGGCAACCCGGCTCGTCCGTCCGATTGCGTATCCTGTGCGACGCTCGCTAAAAGCAGCGTTTTATTATTTTGCACGCGCGCCGTTCCTTTGATTGTTCGTTCGGAAAAGCACGGCTGATTGGTCGGACTGTTACAAGCGGCGACGTCTTTCGATTCGATTTCCATCGCGACTTGGACGTCTTGATTCGGGAAAACAATCGGTTTGAATTTCAAAGTCAAACCGACTTGCTCGTAGTTAATGACATTAGCGGCGTTGTTGAAACCGTTGTTGTTGTTTCCCGTGCCGGTTCCCGGAGTGGTGCCAAAACCAAGCAACTGCGCGGTCTGCACCGGAACGCGCTGACCGATTCGCGCCGAAGAATCTTCGTTATTGAAAGCGTGAATCTGCGTCGAGGCGAGCAGTTTCGTGTTTTGTTTGTTTTGAAATGCGACTAAATTAACGGCGGGAAGCACAACGCCGATGCCGAACGCTTTGGAAATCAAACTTCCGGCAGTCGAACCGGCAGGATTGAATTCATTGTTTCCCAAAGCAGTCGCCGTCGTTCCGGCTAAATTCGTCAATCCGGCTTCGGTGCCGATTTGATTGCCGAGCTTCAACAAGTCGGATTTGGAAACTTCGTAAATCGCCACGTCCATCACGACTTCGGCGCGGTCTTTGTCAAGCGAATTGATTAATCTGCCCATCAAACGGATGTTTTCCGCCGTGTCGCGAATCGTGATGCTGTTCGTATCTTCGTCAACAATCGAAATGGTCGGCGTTCTGCCCGGCTGTGCGGGAATCGCGCCCTGCAAAACTTTCTGCACGTCTTTCGGGTCGGCGTTGGCGAGATAAAAAGTGCGCAGAACGAGCTGCTGAAAATTCTGCCGCCGCGTGCCGTTGGCGACTAAAATCGTGCGCGGTCCGACTTTTTGGAAAAACAAACCTTCCTGCAAAAAGATGTAATCGAGCGCTTTCGCCGCCGTCACGTTTTTCAGTTCGATCACGATTTTTCGGTTTGGATCGCGAAACGATTCGGTATCGAAAAGCACATTCAAATCCAAATCTTTCGCTAATTCTTTGATAACAAACTGCAAACCAACGCCGCTCGGAAACGGCACGTCGCGCAGTTTTTCGATTTTCTGCGGAACCTGCACATCCTGCGGAACGCCGTTGACGTAACTCGTTCTGACCAGTTTCACGTCGCCGTTTTTCTGTTCTTTTTCTTCGGGTTCTTCGCCGTTCAAACCTTTTTGCAATCGCAGCATTCGCGCCATTTCGGCTTTGGCTAACTCGTTGACCGGATCGTAAGCGTATGCTTTTCGGTAAGCCGAGTAAGCGCCCGCGTAATCTTTCTCAGCGGCGAGCGAATTGCCTTTTTTCATATACATCTGCGAGGCGTTGAAAATCGCGCGCTGATAGTGAAGACGATATTCGGGATTTTTCGGATTGTCGGCAACCGCCAAAGCGAACTGCTCGACCGCGCGATCCCATTCTTCGGCAACTTCGGCTTTCATTCCTTCTTTAAAGAATTTTTTCCCGTCGCCGAAAGCTAAAACGGCGGTCGGCGCGAGCATCGAAAAAACGAGCAGGACGGAAAGCGAAAATTGAACGTAGACTGATTTTTTCATATTGTTTGTATGATTTGGACTATTCTAAAGGCTGCAAAAGTTTGTTTCCGTAACTTCACACGCGAAGGTTAATGTAAAGTTTCAAATTTTATCCGGTTTTTGGAAGAAATACTCGTTTGATTCTGCCTCAAACCGAGAATTTCTTCAACTTAATTCTTGTTAGCGGCGGCTGACGAAACCCGTTTCCGCCGCTGTTAATCATTACATTTTCAAATTAAGTTTCTTTCACTTCTTCGACAAACGTCACGCGATTGATTTCGTGCAGCGTTGTTTGCCCGCTGTAAACTTTTTTGAGCGCCGAGATGCGCAGGCTCGACAAGCCTTCTTTTTCGGCTTCGCGGCGAATTTCCGATCCCGGACGGCGCTCGACGATCATTTCGCGAATTTTGTCGGACATATCGAGCAATTCGTGAATCGCCGTTCTGCCGCGATAACCCGTGTGATTGCACGCGTCGCAGCCGACGCTCATATAAAATTCCTGTTTATCGCGAATGTCGAGTTTTAGACCGGATTCGATAATTTCTTCGTCCGACGGCGTGTAATGCCGCTTGCAGGTCGGGCACAATTTGCGCACGAGTCGCTGCGCCAGAACGCAGTTGAGCGCGGCGACGAAATTGTACAAATCCACGTTCATATTCAAGAAACGCCCGATCACGTCAATCACGTTGTTGGCGTGAACCGTCGTGAAAACAAGGTGACCGGTGAGCGCCGAGTTGATGGCGATCTGCGCCGTTTCCTCGTCGCGAATCTCGCCGACCATCACTTTGTCCGGGTCGTGACGCAGAATCGAACGCAGTCCGCGCGCGAACGTCAAACCTTTTTTCTCGTTCACCGGAATCTGCATAATTCCCGTGAGCTGATACTCGACCGGATCTTCAATCGTGATGATTTTATCTTCGATGTTGCGAATTTCGTTGAGCGCGCCGTACAGCGTCGTCGTTTTTCCCGAACCGGTCGGACCGGTCACCAAAACCATTCCGTACGGTTCTTTGATATAAATGCGAAAACGGCGCACGTCTTCTTCGTCAAAACCGACAACATCGAGACTCAAGTTTTTGAATTCTTCGCTGATCTGCTCTTTGTCGAGAATACGAATCACGCAGTTTTCGCCGTAAGCCGACGGCAGAATCGAAACGCGGAAATCAACCGTTCTGCCTTTGTAGCGCACGCGAAAACGTCCGTCCTGCGGAATTCTTCGTTCGGCGATGTCGAGTTCCGACATCACTTTAATACGCGAAATCAAAGTTTGATGATACGCCATATCAATCGGGTCAACTTTTTGATACAGCGCGCCGTCAATGCGAAACTTGACCGCCAGATCGCGGTCGCCGGCTTCGATGTGAATATCGGAAGCCCTCGATTCCATCGCGTTGTAAACGATGGTGTCCACCAATTTGATAATCGGCGACATATCCGAATCGTTTGCCAAACGATCTAAATCGAGCACTTCTTCGCCCTGATCGGTTTCCTTGACGAGCGAAATTTTAAAGCCGGAAGCGGCTTCCTGCAAAACTCTCTGCGTCGCGTCGCCGCGTTTTAAGACGACATCAATCGCGCCCTGCGTCGCGACATACGGCACGATGCGGACGTTCAAAGCGTTTTCGAGTTCGTCGAGATGTTCGAGATTTGTCGGGTCAGCCATCGCCGCGTGCAGATTTCTGCCGTCGCGCTTCAAGGGAATAAAATGATTGCGCAGCATCAAATCTACGGGAATTTTCGTCAGTTCGTCGTAGTCAATCGGCGATTCTTTGTCGGGCGGCAGCAAATCAATGTAAGGCAGCCGGTAACGCCGCGCCAAAGCTTTCGCTTCGACGACTTCCGGCGGTTCATTTTCCAGAAAATCGGTCGAAATCGTCGGCGGCGTTGGAATCGTCGCCGTGTTTCCGTTGGATTGATTGTTCATCTTTTTTTGGTTTCAGGTTTCAAGTTTCAAGTTTCAGGTTAAAACCAAATTTCTTACAACTTGAAACTTGAAACCTGAAACTTGAAACTAATTCTATTTTTTCCCGCCGAACGGTCCCGAAGAGATCGTTTGGATAATCGGCAGATAAATTGCCAGCAGAATCGTGATGACGATGCCCGCCATAAATAAAAGGATTAGAGGCTCAAGCAGCGTTGTGAGTTGCTCAAGTCGAACTTCGGCTTCGGCGTCGTAGAAATTCGCGACTTCGTCGAGCATTTCTTTCAAACTTCCCGAACTTTCGCCGATGCCGACCATATCAAGCGCGAGTTCGGGCAGCCAATTGGCTTTGCCGAGCGCTTCGGTAAAACCGCGTCCTTCGCGAATCAGCGGCAAAACCGCTTGACTGCGGCGGCGCAATTCTAAATTATTGATGGATTGCGAAGCGATGTCCCACGAATCGGGAACGGTAATTCCGCCGGACAGCAGCGTTGAAAGCGAACGCGCGAGCTGCGAAGTCGTCAGTTGTTTAATCAGCGAGCCGACAATCGGCAGCTTCAGCAAAAACCTGTGCAGCATCAATTTTCCGGCGGGCGTGCGGAAATAAATGACAACCGCGAACAGCAAAACCAGAATCATCGGCAGCAGCCACCAGATGTTGCCGGCAACGAAAGTCGAGATTGATAAAACGACGACCGTGACGGTCGGCAAACCCTGATTGGCGCTGATGCCGCGAAATAAATCGGACATTCGCGGCACGATGTAAAGCGTCAGAAAAGCGACCATAAAAGTCGCCGCGACGAGCAGAAATGCCGGATACGCGAGCGCGCCGCGCAGTTTGCGCGAAATGCCGACGCTGCGTTTGAGATAATCTACGAAACGAAGCAAAACTTCGTCGAGCGCGCCGGACTTTTCGCCGGAGAGCAACGAAGCGGTGTAGATTTTCGGAAAAACGCCCTGCGATTCAAACGCGTCGGACAGCGGAATTCCGCTTTTAATTTTATCTTCGACATCGGCTAAAATTTTCCGCAGGCTTTCCGAACCGGAGCGATTTCTAAGCAGCGAAATTGACTGCAAAACCGGAATACCGGCGCGCAAAAGCGCGGACAATTGCTGGTTGAACAACAAGAAATCGCCTTGTTTGACGCGCCCTTTTTTGTTTTGTCTGCCAATCGGCAAAACCGCCGACAAACCTTTTTCGGCGCTCGACACGGCGAAAACCTTAAAGCCTTCGCTTTCGAGCTGTCTTTTCGCTTCGCCGGTCGCCGACGCTTCGACGATGCGCGTAATAACTTCGCCGGTCGGCGTGCCGAGACGACAAATAAATTCTGCCATAACTATCTGTGAAAAAATCTTACCTGCGGAAAACTCATTTTCGGTTTGGAGTTCGTTCTGCCGGTCGGCAGGACAATCAACAATTTTCGGTTCTTGTTTGCTGTGATGCGCCAAACCGGCGCAGAGCGATGAATATTTTTATCATCCGAAATCGAAAAGCAATCGAATTATATCACGCACGCGGAAAAAAAAGGTTGCAATTAGCCGCGAATTAATTGAAAGTAATTTCAGGCTGACACAACGATATTAACGTTCATAACATCAAAAAAATATCTTGCAGAAGTTAAATCTATTAACATAAAATAGAGAAAATCAAAGGAGAAAATTATGGCTGCGAAATATCCGTCGAATTTCAGCCGATTCAGCTTTAAAAATCGGTTGTTTTTACTATTTCTGTCTCTCGCGTTCGGTTCTTTTTCGGCATTTTCACAAACGCCGCAGCCGACTTCAACGCCGCCGCCAAACGGCGATGACCGTCCGATTACGGTTAAAACCGATTTGGTCACGCTCACGCTAACCGTGACCGATCTTTACGGGCGCTACGTTTCCGGTTTATCGAAAAACGCGTTTACGATTCTCGACAACAATCAGGAACAGGAAATCACTTATTTCAGCGATTCGGACGCGCCGGTTTCGGTCGGAATTTTGTTTGACGTTTCCGATTCGATGAGCGGCGAGAAAATCGGCAAAGCGCGCAAAGCGCTCGAAAAATTTATCAATACGAGTCATCCGTCGGACGAATATTTTTTAATCGGTTTCAATAATCGCGCGCAGCTTTTACTCGACCGCACGCGCGATGGCGAATCGGTTTTGCAAAAGTTGACGCTCGTTGATCCGAAAAACAACACGGCGCTTTATGATGCGGTTTATCTCGGCACGGAAAAAGTGACGCGTGGCACGCATCAAAAAAAAGCGATTTTGATTATCAGCGACGGTCAGGATAATTCTTCGCGTTATAATTTCGGCGAAGTGCGCCGCCTTTTGAAAGAATCGGACGTCGTTACTTATGCCGTCGGAATTATGGACGGCAGAGATTCCGGCAGTATGACCGGAATGCAGGGACAAGCGTTTCTCGACGAACTGACCAGCGTAACCGGCGGAAAATCTTTTTATCCGTCGAGCCCGGTGGAAATGGACGAGATTTTTGAACGCATCGCGCTTGAGCTTCGTCATCAGTATTCAATCGGCTACACGCCGAAAGATTTTGAACCGGACGGCAAGTGGCACAAAACAAAAGTTAAGGTCAAACCTCCGCGCGGTTTGCCGCGTCTAACGGTCAGAGGTCGTGAAGGATATTACGCGACGCCGACGACTCTATATCGTTAAACGAAAAGATTTCGGGAGAAAAATGAAAAAAGTTTTTTTGGTTATTACGCCGCTCGTTTTCACTGCGGTTTTAAGTTTTGCTTTGATCGAATCAGAGACGGCAAAAGCGCAAACGCCGACGCCCAATCGCCAGCGTCAGGTTGCTGCAACGCCGACGCCGACGCCGACCGCAAATCCAAGCGCATCACCGGCGGTTTCTCCGACGCCGGATGATGAAATCATTAAAATTGATACGGTCAACGTGCTCCTGAACGTGCGCGTGATTGACCGCAACAATCGCCCGATTAACAATCTCACGCAGAAAGATTTTCAGATTCTTGAAGATAATGTTCCGCAGCAAATTGATTCGTTTTCCAAAGGCGAAGTGCCGACCAATTATTCGCTCGTTATTGACAATTCCGGTTCGCTTCGTTTCCAGCTTGAAAAAGTAATCGAAGCCGGAAAAATCATTGTCAACACAAATCGCGCCGACGATGAAACGAGCGTGATTCGCTTTGTCAGTTCGGATAAAATCGAAGTCGTGCAGGATTTTACGCCGAGCAAAACCGATATCGTTGACGCGCTCGATAATCTTTACACCGAAGGCGGGCAGACGGCGATTATTGACGCGGTTTATCTGGCGGCGGAAAAAGTTAACGAGTACGAAAAAGCCGACTCGAACGACCGCAAAAGACGTGCGCTGATTCTGGTTTCCGACGGCGAAGACCGTGACAGTTATTATAAAGAACAGCAGCTTTTCGAGCTTTTGCGCGAATCGAACGTGCAGATTTACACGGTTGGTTTTGTCAATGAATTGAGCAAAGAAGGCGGATTTATCAGCAAAAGTCCGCAGACCAAAGCCAAAAGTTTTCTCGAACGGCTGGCGACCGAAACCGGCGGAAAATCGTACTTTCCGAATAATATTGCCGAATTGGAAACTATCGCGCGCGACATTTCCAGCGAACTTCGCACGCAGTATTCAATCAGCTATGTTCCGACCAACGAAAAACAAGACGGAACTTTTCGCAATATTAAAGTTCAGGTTGCCGACGGACCGGACAAACAAAAACGTATCGCCGTCGCCCGCAGCGGCAGAATCGCCGCCCCCGAAGGAAGCGCGCCGAGACTGCAAACGAATAAACAACGCCCGGGAAATTAAAATCATTCAATTTTTAGCAAAATAAAAAAGGCGATTAAATGTCGCCTTTTTTATTTTGCAGTTTTGATTTTTCAACAATAAAAACTATTTTGCCGGAACCGAACCGGAGATTTTTTTGCGCGTCGTTTCGCCGGTTTCGATCACCGGAATTCCTTCGGCAACTTCCGTGTGCGGTCGCGGAATAACGTGCACCGCCGTTACCGTTCCGATGCGCCGCGCCGCCGCCGCGCCCGCGTCAACCGCCGCTTTGACCGCGCCGACTTCGCCGCGCACAATCGCCGTGACGAGTCCGGCATCAATTTTTTCGTAACCGACCAAACGCACGTTCGCCGATTTGACCATCGCGTCCGCCGCTTCGATCATCGCAACCAATCCCATACATTCAACCATTCCGAGTGCTTCCATATTTTCCCTCTTTTCCTTCAATCCGACTGTTCGCGCTGAAGAAAATCAGAGCGCGACACTTTATCTTTATTTCATCGCCAAAGCCCACATAACGACGGCAATTGCGAAAACCGCCAGCAAAACCGCCGCGATTAATAATTTTACGCCGGAGATATTTTCCGGCTCTTCCCACACGACTTCGACTTCCTTTTTTTGAACCGATTTCGCTTTGCGGCGCATTGCGGCGGCGGATTTTAGCTTTGCTTCTTCGTGAATCTTTGCATTTTTCGCCGCCGGTTTGTCTTCAAACGCCGTTCCGTTTTTTTGATTTTCGATTTTCGTTTCAACGATTCGAGGCACGCTTTCAATCGGCTTTTCGAGCGTTTCGATTTGCGCAGCCGGCACGATTGCGCCCGAACCGTTTGAATTTTCGATCACAGACTTTTTTTCGCTGACGGCACCGCCGCAGTTGTAGCAAAACAACGCTTGCGGTCTGACGCTAACGCCGCAGCTTGGACACGTTTGATTTTCGACGATGATTTCAGCCATTAAACATTTTTTCGATCAGGTTCGGGCTACAAAATTTTCAATCGTTCAAAAGGAATCACTGAACTTTGGCGAAAATTTCCTTTTCCTCTCCCAAATCACGAGCCGACGGCGTAATAATAGTTTTCGCCGTAATATAAATTTTTTCGCTTTTATCAATTGCCCGTTTCACGTCATCCTCGCTGACGAAATCTACGGCTTTCGGTTTTGAGCCGTTATTCGCATCATTTATTTTCAATTCGTGAATAATGGTTTTGACCGGCGACTCGCTCGGCGTTGATGTCGGCGGATTTGCGGCGATTGGCGCGGAAACTTCAATTTTCGGCGGCGCGGGCGGCGCAGCAAGTTTTTGCGATAAAAAGCGGTCAACGATACGAGCGATTTCTTCTCGTTTAACTTTTTTGCCGTTATCAATCTGAGATTTTTCCGGCATTGCTGCTGTGGTTTGAACCGGCGAATTTTTTTGCGACGCATTGACGGCACGCGTTTCAAATGCGACCCGTTTAATGTCCATCAAATGTCGCGGCGAAACATTATCGCTCGTGACATTTCCGCCCCACGAACCGCAGCCGAGCGTCATCGAAGGCGACAAATCCGTCGAAAATCCGATGGCGCCGTGCGTCGTCGGCGAATTGATCACGATGCGCGACGCAGGCATTTGCGCGCCGAAAGCGATTGCCGCCGCGCGATTGTTCGTGTGCATTCCGGCGGTGTGTCCCATTCCGCCAAACTGCAAAACTTCGAGACAGCGACGCGCGCCGGCTTCAACTCCGTCAGCGACGAAGAACGCGAGCGTCGGCGAAAGTTTTTCAGTTGACCAGGGAAAATCGCGACCGACGCCGCCGCACTCGGCTAACAAACAGCGCGTTCCGCCCGGCACCGAAACTCCGGCGAGATTGGCGATGTATTCGGCTGATTTTCCAACGATTTTCGGATTCAAAGTTCGCTTTTCGGTAATCAAAACCTGAGCGACTTTTTCCGCTTCCGCCGCACTTAAAAAATATCCGCCCTGCGATTTGAATTGTTCGCGAACCTGATCGGCAACCGGCGCGTCGGCGACGACCGATTGCTCGGAAGCGCAAATTGTGCCGTTATCAAAACAAGTTCCGGTTAAGATATCCGACACGGCTTTCTCGACGTTCGCCGTTTTTTCGATGAAAACGGGAACATTTCCCGGACCGACGCCGAACGCCGGTTTTCCCGAAGAATAGGCGGCGCGTACGAGACCGATTCCGCCCGTTGCCAAAATCACTGCCGTGCGTTTGTGCTTCATCAAAGCTTCCGTGCCTTCGAGCGTCGAATTGGTCAAACAGCAAATCGCATCCGGCGGCAAACCTTCTTTGATCGCCGCGTCGCGCATCAATCTGGTCGTTTCCGCTATCGAACGCGCGGCAGACGGATGCGGCGACAGAACGATTGTGTTGCGCGATTTAATTGAAATAATTATTTTGAAAATGGCGGTCGAAGTCGGATTGGTCGAAGGAATAATTGCCGCGACAACGCCGCGCGGACTCGCGATTTCGACAATCGAATCGGTTTCGCGGATGACGCCGACGGTTTTCAAATCGCGAAAATAATTCCACACGTCTTCGGCGGCAAAACGATTTTTCTCGCGTTTGTCTTCCGGTTTACCAAATCCGGTTTCCTCGTGCGCCATCAAACCGAGCCGCGCCGATTCAGCGAGCGCGACGCGCGCCATCGTTTCGCAGATACGATCAATTTTCGACTGGTCGAATTGCGCGACAGCCGAAAAAGCAAGATGCGCGCCTTCCACTGCGTTGCGCGCTTCTTGTTGTGAAATTGATTCGGTTTGATCGGACATAGATTACCAATTACGAATTAGCAATGACGAATGACGAATTACCAAAAATACTTTCCGTCGTTTGTCATTCGTCATTCGTAATTATTTTTATTTATTTCTCGTGCGAGTTCTGTCGTTGGCGGTAATATCACTGTTCGCTTCGCCCGCGCCTAATTGTCCGCGCGATGCGCCGCCGATTGCTTTTTCATCCGGACTGTAGCCGGTTGCGCCGCCTTTCGGCAAAACTCTTTCAACTTCGCCGTGCGGACGAGGAATCACGTGCACCGAAATCAGTTCGCCAACGCGCCGCGCCGCCGCCGCGCCCGCATCCGTCGCCGCTTTGACTGCGCCGACATCGCCGCGCACAAAAATTGTCACGTATCCGGCACCGATGTATTCTTTGCCGATCAACTGAACATTAGCGGCTTTGACCATCGCGTCCGCCGCTTCGACCGCGCCGACGAAACCTTTTGTTTCGACCATTCCGAGTGCTTCTAAACTCATCGTTTATTCCTCTCTTTTTGTATTGTTCGCTTTCTTAGATTTTAATATCAGAATTTAATAAACCCTAAACGTAGCACGCTCAAATTCAATAATCAAGCCTGCGGTTTGGCGGCAAAAAACTTTGAAACAATTGACATTTTCCTTTTAACAACGATATATTTCAAGTCTAAGACCGTTTTTATTCGGCAGTCTTCCGTAAAGACAAAAACACAAAAATAATGTCATCTACACTTGGCGAAAAATTGCGGCAAGCCCGCGAGGAACGCGGAATTACTATTACCGAAGTTGCGGAGCAGACGCGTATTTCTCCGCATTACCTCGAGCTGATTGAAAACGACGATTATCGCACGCTGCCCGGCGGAATTTTTAACAAAGGTTTTGTCAAATCCTACGCCAAATATGTCGGCATTGATGAATCGGAAGCACTTCAGGATTATTCTAAACTGATTACGGTTCAAACCGGCGACGCAGATGAAGATCCGAAAACTTACCGTCCCGAAGTTTTGACCGACGACCGCTCAAGTTCCTCCAATCTGCCGACTATAATTTTCGCTTTAGTGATTCTCGGTTTGATGACGTTCGGCATCTTATCGCTCGTCAACTACATACAATCAACGCCGAGCGACCCGACGATTGCCGGTAACAATAATCAAAACGCCAACGCGGTTAATGCCAACGCCGAACCGGCAGCCGTTGTTACCAATACGCCTGCCGCTCAAATTCCTGCAACTGACGAAATAAAACTAGAATTCAAACCGGCATCCGATCCGATTTCGGTCGAAGCGACGGTTGACGGTCGAAAAGCAAGTTCAAACATCACGGCTGCCGCGCCGCAAACTTATACGGCGAAACAGAGCGTGCGCATCAGATATTACAAAGGTTTCGCCAATCAGGTTCAATTAACCTTAAACGGCAAACAGATTACGCCGCCGCCAGCTCCGGCGCGCGGCAACGGAATCGAATTTGAGATTAATAAAGATAATATTACGCAGATTTTGCAGAGCGGTCAGATTGCTCCAGCCGGAGCGGCAACAGCAGCGACTGCCGGCAGATAAAAAGTTTTATGCGGCTTTTTTCCGGAAGCTCGGAAGCAATTTTTAACAATCGCAACAGCGCGCCCGCCAATGAATGTGCGGGCTTTTTTATATTTATTTTTTATTTAAGCATTCCGCTTTTCAAGATCAATTGTCTCGAAAAGCGACGACACAAACAGGACTGATTTTTATGAAAATCGAAGAAATAAAAGAAGGATTGACGTTCGACGACGTTTTGCTCGTTCCCGCTTATTCGGATGTTTTGCCGAGCGAAGTCGAAACGCGCACGCGTTTTTCGCGCAATATTGAGATTAATATTCCGCTTTGCTCATCGGCAATGGACACGGTAACTGAAGCTGCGCTCGCCATCGCGCTCGCCCAGCAAGGCGGAATCGGCGTCATTCACAAAAATTTTTCCATCGCCGAACAAGCCGAGGAAGTTGATAAAGTCAAACGTTCGGAATCGGGAATGATCGTTGATCCGGTTACGATTCACGACGGCGCGCTCGTTTCCGAAGCGCTCGAAATTATGGAACGCTACCGAATTTCCGGCGTTCCGGTCGTTGACGACGGCGGTTTGCTCGTCGGCATTATCACCAATCGCGATCTGCGTTTTGAAACGCGTTCTAACATTCCGGTTTCCGAAGTGATGACCAAACAGCCGCTTGTCACGGTTCCGATTGGCACGACTTTGATGGATGCGAAAGTTAAGCTGCAAAAACATCGCATCGAAAAGTTGCTGGTCGTTGACGATCAGGGACTTTTGAAAGGATTGATTACGGTCAAAGACATTCAAAAAGCGATTCGTTATCCTTCAGCGGCGAAAGACGATTTGGGCAGACTGCGCTGCGCGGCGGCAATCGGCGCGACCGGCGATTTCCTCGAACGTGCGGCGGCGCTCGTCAATTCGCGCGTTGACGCTATCATTATTGACACGGCGCACGGACATTCGTCGCGCGTCATCGAAGCGGTCAAAGCGGTCAAAGCGAAATTCCCTGAAATCGAACTCGTCGCCGGAAACGTCGCGACCGCCGAAGCAACCACAGAATTAATCAAAGCTGGCGTTGATGCGGTCAAAGTCGGCATCGGTCCCGGCTCGATCTGTACGACGCGCGTCGTCACCGGCGCGGGCGTTCCGCAAATCACGGCGATTTTAGAATGCGTCGCGGCGGCAAAAGGTTCGGGCGTTCCGATTATCGCCGACGGCGGCGTCAAATATTCGGGCGACGTGGCGAAAGCCATCGCGTCCGGCGCGGATTCGGTGATGATCGGATCCTTGTTCGCCGGAACCGAAGAAGCGCCGGGCGAAGTGATTTTGTATCAAGGCAGAAATTTCAAAACGTATCGCGGAATGGGTTCCATCGGCGCGATGAAAAAAGGTTCTTCCGACAGATATTCGCAGGAAGGAACGGTTTCCGATTCAAAATACGTTCCCGAAGGCATCGAAGGTCGCGTCGCTTATAAAGGAACGCTCGCCGATATGGTCACGCAGCTCGTCGGCGGCGTGAAAAGCGGAATGGGTTACACCGGCTGCAAAAATATTCGGGAATTGCAGGAAAACGCCAAATTCGTTCGCATCACTTCAGCTGGTTTGCGTGAATCGCACGTTCACGATGTGATTATCACGAAAGAAGCACCGAATTACCGAATGGAAAGTTAGAATTTTAGATACGAAAAGACGCGAAAGATTTTAGCCACGAATTACACGAATTGCACGAATAAAGAATTAATCTATAAATTTCTTATTCGTGTTATTCGCGTAATTCGTGGCTAATTTTATTTTCCTGCTTTCTTTGCTCTTTGCGGTTAATTTCCTTCCAGCTTTTCCCATTCGGCATAAAGCGCCTGAGTTTGTTTTTCGAGTTTTTGAAATTCGTTGTTTACTTCCAAAAGTCGCGCGTGATCGGCGACGATTTCGGGAACGCCCATTTGCGCGGTCAATTTCGCCATTTTTTCTTCGTTCGCCGGAATTTCCTTTTCGATTTGTTTAATGCGATTCTCGATTTGCTGACGCTGATTTTTGCTCAAATTATCAACTTTCGGTTTTTCGGGTTCAATTTTTTCCTGACGTAATTCGTCATTCGTCATTCGTAATTGCTCTTTATTATTTCCGTTTCGCCGCGCCGCTAACTCGCGTTTTTCTTTCTCGTCGTGATATTCGCTGTAATTGCCGTCGAAAATCTCGACTTTTTGGTCGGCTTCAAACGCTAAAATCTGCGTCGAAACTTTGTCGAGAAAATAACGGTCGTGGCTGACGGTGATAATCGTTCCTTCGTAAGCTTCGAGCGCGGCTTCGAGTGCTTCGCGCGATGGAATATCGAGATGGTTCGTCGGCTCGTCCAAAATTAAGACGTTTTTGTTCGAGTAAATCAATTTCGCCAGCGCGAGTCTTCCCTTTTCGCCGCCGGAAAGCGTCGAAACTTTTTTGAAAACGTCTTCGCCGACAAACAAAAATCTCGCTAAAAATCCGCGCAATTGCCCGTTATCGGCAAGCGGCGCGACGCGCCGGAGTTCCTGCACGATTTCGTTGCGTTCGTCCAATTCTTCCAATTGCTGCGAATAATAACCGATGTCGGTTTTCGCGCCCCAATTCATTTCGCCGGAAAGCGCGCGAATGCTTCCCAAAACCGTTTTCAAAAACGTTGTTTTTCCGGTTCCGTTGTCGCCGATCAC
>SXVE01000348.1 GCA_005790265.1 Acidobacteriota bacterium
CGCGCCGACCAGCGTGACGGGATACAGCGTCTTTACGGATACTAATTTCAAGGGCGAATTGAGCGCCGATCCGATTACGGGTGTCGTTCAGATCACAAACGCGCATCCGGCGGGCACTTATTCCGTCACGGTCAGGGCGTTCGGTCCGAGCGGTTCGACGGACAGCACGTTCGCGCTGACGGTGAATAGCGCAACGGCTTGCGGCGGCACGATTCAGTTTGCCAGCGCTCCCAATGTGAGCGTTGGCGACTTCCCCTTTAGCGTCGCCGTCGCCGATTTTAACAATGACGGCAATCAAGATGTCGCAACTGCCAACAGAAACGCCGACACGGTGTCTATCCGGCTCGGCAACGGGACGGGCGGCTTTAGCGGCACGACCAATGTCAGCGTCGGCGACGGTCCCCAGCATATCGCCATCGGCGATTTCAACAATGACGGCAATCAGGATTTTGCAACTGCCAATGAACTCAGCGACAATGCCTCGATCCGCTTGGGCGACGGATTGGGCGGCTTTAGCGGCACCACGAATCTCGTCGTCGCGGATCGTCCTTTCAGCGTCGGCATCGGCGATTTTAACAACGACGGCAATCAGGATGTTGCAGTTATTAACTTCTCGCCTGACACGGTTTCGATCCGACTGGGCAACGGGATGGGCGGTTTTACCGGCACGACTACCGTCAGCGTCGGCGATGGACCGCAAAACATCGCTATCGGAGATTTTAACAAAGACGGCAATCAGGATTTCGCCACCGCCAACGAAAACGCCTCGACCGTTTCGATCCGGCTCGGCAACGGCACAGGCGGCTTTACCGGCACCACGAATGTCAGCACCGGAAGCCGCCCTCAAAGCGTCGCTCTCGGAGATTTTAACAAAGACGGCAATCAGGATTTTGCAACCGCCAATGAAGCAGCCGACACGGTTTCGATCCGGTTGGGCGACGGATCGGGCGGTTTCACCGGCACGACCGAAGTTCCGGTTGGCGACTTCCCTTTTAGCGTCGCCATCGGAGATTTCAACAGCGACGGCAATCAGGATTTCGCCGCCGCCAATTTCAATCCCGACACGGTATCTATCCGGCTGGGCAATGGAACGGGCGGCTTTAGCGGCACGCTCACCGTCACCGTCGGGAACGGTCCTGTCAGCGTCGCCATCGGAGATTTTAACGAAGACGGCAAACAGGATTTCGCCGCCGTTAACCGAGACGACGACACGGTATCAATTCGGTTGAGCAGTTGTTTGGGACCGACGGCGGCGAATGTTTCCATCAGCGGACGCGTAACAGTCGGCAAAGGACGCGGTTTGATCAACGCGATGGTTTATCTGACCGACGCGAACGGCAATACGCGAGCGGCGCGGACGAGCGCGTTCGGCTATTTCCGCTTCGAATCGGTCGAAGCGGGCGGAACTTATGTCGTCGCCGTCAGCTCGAAACGATATACGTTTACGCCGCAAGTTGTCAGCGTCGCCGAGAACATTATGGAGTTAAATTTCACGGCTGAGCAAACGCATCTGCGCGAGGAAAAATAAGCGGCACAACGCGATTTGGCGCGTCTGATTGACAATCAGACGCGCTAAATAAATGCGGGCGGTAAAAGTTCGGACATTTGCCTCATTTGAAGCGCAGAATTGTGACGGCGTCGGCATAGGCACTAATGCCGATACGGACGACAACGATGGCGACAAGCGAACATTACGCGGTTTTGTAACCGCGTAATGTTCAAATACGCTCGACGCTCCGACGTTTGACGAGGAACCGGCAGAGCCGATCAAAAGATTCATTGCCCGCGCGGTTTTTCTCAACAGCGGCGCGTCGCTTCGAGATAGTGGAAACCGAAGAATTATGCAATTGATGCCAGCGTTTCGGTGAAACGGTTGTTCCCGAAATTTATGAGCGGAAAGTGCCGCGCTTGCCGAAAGAAAAACCAGCTTCTTCCGCACGTTCTCAAATTCGCCACGCCACGAGTTTTCCAAGCGGCATCCGGAATAAAGAATCCGCCTTATTTGCTTCTTCTCACTGCGCCGAGTCCGAAATTAGGATTCTCAATATTTTATTCGTTTTAATTTGCGTCGCGGTGCAAATGAAAATTATTCATCCGCTTGGGATCGAGCGTGACGGCTTCGTAATCTTCCGACCAAGTGAAATTCGGCAGTCCGGCTTTGCGCTGTAACCAGTTTGCCGACAGAATTTTCAAGCGCCGCGCGAACTTGTCGGGCGAACAGGTCGAAGGCAGGCGAACGCTGAACAAAAGTGTTTGATTGGTGCTGTTGATGTCAATGAAAACGGCGTTTGCCGCTCTGATGCAATGCGCGATGAAACGGTAGAATAATTCGCGCCAGTCGCCGGCAAACGCAAGGCTGGTCGGCGTAGTGAAAGTAAAATGGTAATGCAAATTCGCCGCGTTTTTCATGTGCCGGAAAACGAGCGCGTCATTGGCGATTGTGGTGGCGCAGTTGATTGTCGAGATCATAAACGGAATTTCACTCCTGGTTTCTAAATCGCTTTTATTGTAATCGAGCGCTGTTTCCGCAATCACTACCTGTTTAGGTAGTAATTTTTTCGCGCCCGGAAAAATTCTTAATAAAGCAGTTACAGCGCGGCTGAACAGAATATTTTTCGGCGCGGGTAAAATCCTGTGCCTGCCGAAAATCCGCTTTTCTTAAAAATTCTCGCAACCAAACAAAACGACTGTTTGCTTTGATAAAAAATCGTTTTGCGGGTAAATATACTCTGAACAAATATGGCGCAACAATTTTTTCGCAAAATTTTGCTGACGGGTTTTTTGCTGCTGACGATTTTCAGTCGGCTGTTTGCTCAGGACGCTTCTCAGCCTTTGGAATTAACGGCGGAAGGCTTGGCGAACGGGAAACAAATCGCGCTCGATAAATTGGCGTGGAAATATCAGTTGGGCGATGAATTGAGCTGGGCAAATCCGAACTTTGATGATTCGGGATGGGAAACGCTGACGCCGACGGCGATCAAACCCGAAAATGTTCCCGGCGGCAAATGGAACGGGCGCGCCTGGTTTCGCCTTCATTTTAAGATTAACGAAGCGCTCAAAAACAACACTTTCGCGCTGCTTTTTCGGCAGACGGGCGCGTCGGAAATTTATCTGGACGGGGAGAAAATCGCGAAGTTGGGAATAATCACCGAAACGAGTGAGTACGAATTTAATCCGAACGGCTTGCCGGTGATATTTCGTCCGGAATCGGCGGGCGAACACGTTTTAGCCGTGCGGTTGTCCAATTCCCGCTTCGCATCGCCGACGAATGCGGGGGCGCGCTGGCTCATCAACGGCGGCATTTATCCGAATTTTTCAGCGGCGGTCAAACTCACCAGCGACGCGGCGGCGGCGATGCTCGAATACGCTAACAGATCGTCAATGCGCATCGGCGTTTTTTTTATCGGCGTAATGCTCGCGCTTTCTTTTCTGCATTTTCTTCTTTATTTATTTTACCGCGCCGACCGCGCCAATCTGTTTTACAGTTTTTACGCGCTGGCTTTTTCGATCAACTTGATCTGCGGCAATTTACGAACTTTCGGTCATCAAAGCGTGATGTCGAGCGTTGTTCTGCGCGTGATTGCCGTCGCAATGCTCGGCGCGATGTTTGTTTCCCTGCTGGCGTTTTTGCGCACCGCGTTTGAAGCGAATCTCGGCAGAATTTTCTGGGCAATCGGCGGAGTCTGGCTCGTCGCCATCGTTTTCAATGCGGTTTACCTCAATAATCTCGGCGCTTTCAGCATATTGTCGAACATCGCGATTTTTCTTTCTTTTTCGTACAGTATATTTCTCGTGGCGAAAGCGCTGCGCTTTAAGAAAACCGACGCGTGGATTTTGCTGCTCGGCGTGCAGATTTTCGCGCTCGGAATGCTTTCCACATTAATCAATCAATTTTCCCTTTTGGATTTGCCCGGCTGGTTTTTTGAAATCAGCGAATTCGCGTTAATTTTAGCCGTCCCGATTGCCGTTTCCGTTTTTCTCGCGCGGCACGTCGCACGAACGAATCGCGACTTAAAAACCCAGCTCGTTCAAGTCGAAACGCTGTCGGCGCAAAAAATCGAACAGGAACGCCGTTCGGCTGAACTGCACGCCGAAAACGAACGCCGCGCTAAAGAACTCGAAGAAGCCAGACAATTACAGCTTTCGATGCTGCCGAAAAAGCTGCCGAATATCGCGGGTTTGGAAATCGCGGCGTATATGAAACCGGCGACCGAAGTCGGCGGCGAGTATTACGATTTTCACTAAAGCGCGGACGGAACTTTAACGGTCGCCGTCGGCGACGCGACCGGACACGGGCTGCGTGCCGGTTCGGTCGTGACGGCGACGAAAAGTTTGTTCAACGCCTTTGCCGCCGAAGACGATATTCCGGGCATTTTTCAAAAAACTTCCGCCGCGCTGAAAAAGATGAATCTGCGCGGATTGTTTATGGCGCTCGTCATTTTGAAAATCAAAGA
>SXVE01000036.1 GCA_005790265.1 Acidobacteriota bacterium
AATCGTATTTTACGGTTTCAAAAGACATGTTTTTAATGGAAAGTGAAAAATTGATAACGGAAATTAAAAGAGAGAACAACGAGCAAAAAACTGTTCTTTCTTTTTATTATCCGTTTTCCATTATCAATTTTTCATTGTTAAGCAAATCTGACCCGCGATTTATTCGCGTTGTGACATTCGCGGCACAAAACCGTGCGTCCGACTTTCGGCTGAAACGGCACATGATCGTGTTTGCCGCAGTTATCGCAGACGATTTCAAACTTTTTCGGCGCGTCGTCGCTCGCCGACGCTTTTTTTGAGCGGCATTTCGAGCAGCGCTGCGGCGGCATCATATTGCGCTGGTAAAAAACGTCCTGTTCTTTCTCGGTGAAAATAAAAACTTCCTTGCACTGCACACACGGGATTTCAATATCCGGCATCGCTTTTGGTTCTCCTCAATTCGTAAAAGTTTATCGGCTGATCTGGGGTTGTCGAAAAGTTTACCACAAACCGCGCGAAAATCTGTCAATAAATTAAAAATGCAGGATTTGAGGTTTGAGATAGAAAATAGAACGCCAATCTTAAATTTTTATATTTCGATTTTTTAATCTTTCCTCAATTGCGCAACGTGATTTTTAACCGAAGTGCCGAGCGTGTCGAGATTGTAACCGCCTTCGAGACACGAAACGACGCGTCCGCCGCACACGTCGTTCGCCCAACTTTTGACGGTTTTCGTCATCGCCGCGAAATCGTCGTCAACCAGTAATAATTGTCCGAGCGGATCGGTTAAATGCGCGTCGAAACCGGCGGAAATGATAATCAAATCCGGCTTAAAGTCGCGGTTAACGTCGCCGATTGCCGCATCGAACATTCGTTTCTGCTCCGCCGCTTTCGTTCTGGCTTTGACCGGAACGTTTAAGGTGTAACCTTTGCCGCGCCCGAATCCGGTTTCGCCGCGCGAACCCGTTCCCGGATACCACGGATATTGATGCATCGAGAAAAAATGAACGGTCGGGTCGTCGAAGAAAATTCCCTGCGTGCCGTTGCCGTGAGGCACGTCCCAATCAACAATCGCGACGCGTTCGATTTCCTTGTATTTATTCTGCGCGTAACGCGCCGCGATGGCGACGTTGTTGAACAGACAAAAACCCATCGCGTGTTCCGCCGTCGCATGATGTCCCGGCGGACGAACGGCGACAAAAGCATTGTCGGCTTCGCCCGTCATCACCGCATCAACCGCGCGACACGCGCCGCCCGCGCCGTAGAGCGCCGCGTCAAACGAATGCATCGAAACAATCGTGTCGGCATCCAAATATTCAACGCCTTCTTCAAAAGCTGCTTCAATTTTTTTGTAATGCAAAGGCGTGTGCGCCGCCTGAATAAAGCCTTTCGCCGCTTTTTCCGGCGTGATTTCCGTCAAACTCGCCCACAATTTCGCGTCATTTCGAAGCGCGTTCATCACAACTTCATAACGCATCGGCGTTTCCGGATGTCCCGGCGGCGTGATGTGTTTCTGGTAAATCGGATGATGAATTAAAGCTGTTTTCATAGGGGAAATTTAACACATAGAAACATAGAAACATAGAAAACAAAAATGAAGATCAAGTCGTCGGACAATTTCGGTTTCTTATAAAACTCTATGTTCTCTATGTTTCTATGTGGTTAAACGCTTTCAAATAAAAGCCGTTTCGTGCAGCAATTCGCCTTTCGCAAATCTATCAATCTGCAAACACGAAACGTCTAAAAAACTTGCTTCGCCGTCCAAGATTATTTCGCTCAACGCGCGTCCGGTCGCGGGCGAATGCATCACGCCGTGACCGGAAAAACCGTTGGCGAAATACAAGTTTTCAACCGAACAGCCGCCCAAAATCGCGTGATGATCCGGCGTATTTTCGTAAAGTCCGGCGCGGCATTTTTCGAGAATCGGCTCGGTTTCAGCTAGAAAAGGCGAGCGATGTGCGGCGCGTTCGTAAACTTTGGCGATAAAAGATTGATCGAAATTCGTGTCGTCGGAATTTTCTTCGCTCGCATCGGGAAAAGCGAAAAAAATCTCGTTCGGAATGTCCGCATCGTTCAGCGAATCGTAAAAATCGCGCGCCGGTCGAAAATGAAAACCGCTGCCGAGATCAATGACCATCGGCATATTCGGCGGTAAAGGTTTCGCGCTGCGCGCCCAGACGAGCTGGCGTTTTTGCGGCTCGACCGGCAAATCAATTCCGGCGGTCGCGGCTAAATCTCGCGCCCGCGCGCCGGTTGCCAACACGACTTTTTCGCATTCGATCGCGCCTTTGTTCGTGGAAACGGCGCGAATTTTGCCGTTTGCCGTTTCAATTGAGTAAACCTCGGTTTCAAACTCAATTTTTGCGCCGTTTTCCAGCGCTTTTCTCGTGTAACCGTTCATCACGGCGAGCGGATTGATAAAACCGTCTCGCGCCCCGAAACTGCCGCCCGCAATATCCGCGCAATTTAAGATCGGACAAATCTCCGCAATCTGTTGCGCGTCAACAATTTCCACATCTTTTACGCCGAGCGAT
>SXVE01000349.1 GCA_005790265.1 Acidobacteriota bacterium
CCCACGTTCGATGCGATTTAGGGTTTGGGAAAATGAACTGATTGCCCCGAAAAAAACAAGAGCGAGCAACACGACATTCTTCAAGGAAACAATACGATGAAAAAAGCTTGATTTGTTTTCGTTGGATTTCATGATGTTTTTTTAATGTGTCTGCAGGCGAAAAAACAGAGAAGCTGTTCAAAGCGCCGCACAGTTTTGCATTTAACCTGGCTTTATTTCTTAAAGCGGGTAATCAAATGAAAAATTGAATTTTGGGGGTTTAGAATTTGCATCGGCGAACCTTTTTTTGATGGACAAAAAGTTCGCCGATTTATTATCGTTTATTGAAATACGTTTTGGCAAGAATTTCCGGATCGGAGGTTAGGAATCCAGCAAGCGAATTCTACGCCGATTTGGATAATGTTTCCGTTTCCGGTTTCCAGCGCAAAACAGGTTTGCGGGCGGCGGTCGCTTCGTCAAGTCGTCCGATTCGGGTTGAGTGCGGCGCGTCAATGACGAGCTGCGGATTGGTTTGGGCTTCTTCGTTAATGTCTTTCATCGCTTCGACGAACGCGTCCAAATCCTGTCTGCCGACCGATTCGGTCGGTTCGACGAGCATTGCGCCTTCGACGATTAACGGAAAGTAAATCGTCATCGGATGAAAGCCGTAATCAATCAGGCGCTTGGCAATATCGAGCGTGTGAACGCCTTTGCGCGATTGTTTTTTGTGCGAAAAAATCACTTCGTGCATCGGATCGCTGTCAAACGGTTTGTCAAAATCGTCGGCGAGTTTAACGGCGAGATAACGCGCGTTCAAAACCGCCGCTTCGGTCGCTTCTTTCAAACCTTCCGCGCCGTGCGTGTAAATGTATGACAGCGCGCGAATCATCATTCCGAAATTGCCGTAAAACGCTTTTACGCGACCGATTGATTCCGGGCGATTGAAATTTAATTTATAATCGTCGCCGTCTTTTTCCACGCGCGGCGTCGGCAGAAACGGTTCAAGTTCAGCCGTGCAGCAACACGGACCGCAGCCGGGACCGCCGCCGCCGTGCGGAGTCGAAAAGGTTTTATGCAGATTCAAATGAATCACGTCAACGCCCATATCGCCCGGACGCGCGATGCCGACGAGCGCGTTCATATTCGCGCCGTCCATATACACCAAACCGCCCGCATCGTGAATAATCTGGCAGATTGCCTTGATGTTTTTCTCGAAAGTGCCGACCGTATTCGGATTCGTCAGCATCAAACCGGCGATTCCGCCTTGTTCGCAAAGTTCTTTTAGGTGATCTAAATCAGTTAAACCTTCGGCGGTTGATTTGATGGTTTTAACGGTAAAACCGGCGAGATGCGCCGAAGCCGGATTCGTGCCGTGCGCCGAATCGGGAATCAGCATCACGCGCCGATCTTTTGACGCTTCGCCATCGCGTTTATCGAGAAAAGCGCGAATCAGCATCACGCCCGTCATTTCGCCGTGCGCGCCCGCCGCCGGCTGCAAAGAAACGCCGGGAAGTCCGGTAATTTCCGCCAAATCTTCCTGCAAATCGTAAATCAATTTGAGCGCACCCTGCGCTTCCTGTTCGGGCGCGAGCGGATGAAGATTCGTAAAACCGGCAATGCGCGCCGTTTTTTCGTTGAGCCGCGAATTGTATTTCATCGTGCAGGAACCGAGCGGATACATTCCAAGATCAATCGAGTAATTCCACGTCGAAATGCGCGTAAAATGACGAATCACATCAACTTCGGAAACTTCCGGCACGCCTTCGAGATCATCGTCGCGCCGCAGTTCCGCCGGAATAATATCGTCGAGATTTGTTTCTTCAACGTCCAAGTTAGGCAAACGATAACCGACTCGTCCAGTCTGCGAACGCTCGAAAATTAACCCTTCATTTTGCGATGGATGCTGCGTAACTTTTTTAATGCTCATTTTTGAAATTAAATATAAATATCGGTTCCTATTTCTTAGTTAATTTTCTTTGCTGAAGTTCCGAAAAACTTAGAATAATAAACAAAGGTACAGTTGGAATTGCCAGAAAGGAAATCACAATAAATATTAAGATTGCCAGAATTTCCCCGTCTAAACACATATTATTTACCCAAATCTTTTCCCTGCGGCAATCGGCGTTCGAATTTCAGCATTTCGTTTTCAAGTTTAAGAGCCATTTCGCGCCTTTCACCTTGTTCCCTTTTATCAATGTCCGCAATTTCAAAACTGAGTTTTTGAACCACTAGCAGCAGATTGTTAAAATCGCTTTGCAACTTTTTGAGTTCGGCGCGTAGTTCCTTTATTTCACCTTTCTGCTCTTTGATGTCGGCTTTATTTTCTTGTGTTTCGCGGCTGAGGATTAGAAAATCTTTTGTGTATTCATATATTTGTTTCCACATAATTCTTTTATGCCGCTTTTAAATGTTTTGCTACCAGTTCATTCAAAATAAAATCACTTTGAGCTTTGATTTCTTCAGTTTCGATTCGCAGTTTTTCAATTTCTTCGTCTAAAAGATCAATTTCCTTTTGGTCGGCTTTCATTATCTCTCTTGACTGTCTCATCTCTTTTACAGCCATTTCAAGGAAGTTTTTAACCTCATTGTATTC
>SXVE01000350.1 GCA_005790265.1 Acidobacteriota bacterium
GTTGATGCAGGCTTCAACTAATGCTGTTTTCATCTGATTGATCGCGCGCGGCGAAAAATGATGACGGCGCGCGATTTCCTCGATGGTTTGCGCGGCGATCATTTCCGTGTCTTCGCCCATCGGCACAATCATTTCGTATTCGTTCGCCTTTAGTTTACCGCCGAAAACATTTTCGGCATCAAGCGTTTTAATCAACAGTTCGACTTGTCGGCGGCTCGAACCGAACGCATTTCTCTTGCGCAGAACATCGAGCGCTTCCGGCGAAAAACCTTCGGGCGCGATCAGCCAAATTTTGTAATTGGCGAAATTACACATCAGCGCCGCCACTTCCAAACGGTCGCACCAACTTTCCGCCAAATCTTTCGACGCTTCGAGTTTGGAATCAATTTCGGCACCGATCCACACGGTTTCATCTTCGTCCGTATAGCGGTTGCGCTCGAATCCCATCGCGATTGCCGAGCGTTCGCGTTCGATTGAATGCTCGAACGGCGCGTAAAAGGCTGCCGTGTGTGCCGCGTAAACGATTTGCGGCAGACGCGTTTTCGCTTCGTCTTTGCCGAGCGTTTTGAGCAGTTCTTCTTCCGGCGCGCCTTTATATTCGGCGCGAAAAAGATTGTAATCGAGCAGCGCGGATGGAATTTCCTGACGATCGAAAAGCGAAAAAATCTCGCGCAGACCGATTGCCGAACTGCGCCGGTAAAACTGCGCCATTCGTCGCGGCGCGCGTTTCAAATTGGTCGAAAGCGTTTCGCCGACGACGCGCGCGCGATTTTCGGCGATGATTTCCAGCCGAAAACGCCCGATCACGTAATCGCTCAGAATTTCGTTTTCTTTTTCGGCTTCGATCTGAGTCGAGTTGAAATTGATGATCTCGCCGTCGTTCAGCCGGTTTATTATTCGGTAAAAATACTCGTCCGCAATGCCGATTCGTTTTTGCCACGATTCAATCGGCGATTTTTCCCGTTCGACGGTCAGCGAATCGTACAGCAGCCCGACGATATTTTTCTGCGCTTCCGCATTCGGCGCGATTTCGCTAATCAGCGAATCGTAAAATTGACGAATTGCGCCGCCGAAAATTTCGTCGGTGTAAACTTTTTCAACTCGCCGAAAGCTGTCGAGCTTGATTTTTTTATCGCTCGCCGCGTGCAGCAAAAAGTTGATAAATCCCGGATTTCCCTGCGTTTTTACGGCGATCAAATCACGCGTCTGTTCACTGATTTCAACTTGGTATTTTTCCGCTAAGTTTTCCGTGAGTTCTCCGGCGTCGGCGAAAGAAAGCGGTTCGAGCGGCAGAATTTTATAATTTCCGCCGCGCGTTTTTCCGCCTGTCTGCGCATACACGAATCGTCGCCTGCCGGCAAAAACAAACGGAACGGCGGAACGAGCGAAAACCGTTTGCAATTCTGCAAAAAAGTTCGTTTCGCCGGTCAGCGCCGCGCTTTCGTGCAAATCGTCGAACATCGCGAAGATTTTTACGCCCGCCGCCTGCGCGCGCGCCGCCGCGCTTAAAATCTGGCGCACAAAAGCGCGCTCGTCGGTGAACTTGCTTTCGTTGTGCAGATTTTCCAGCGTGCGGTCAATCCAGTAACCGTCGCCGGGCGCGGCGATTTGCGCCAATTCGTTCGCATCGCCGTTGTAATCTAAAATTTGCGCGTCGCGGCGGCGAAACGCGATTGTTTGCCGCAGAAACTCATTGAAGAATCGAACCGCCGCATTTTTAGCCGTGCGGTCAGCGCCGGAAACGGCAAAATAAAACGGAACTATTTCGGTTTGCTCGACAAAAAGCCGGTCGTAAACTTGGCGCAGCGTCTCCGACGCGCCCGCGAGCGGCGTGCTCGATAAAATCAATCCGCCCGCCGCTTCGCCCGCGCCGCGCGCGTGGCGCAAAATCGTCGCGCATTCCCCGCTTCTGCCGATAAAATCGGCAGCGCTCACGCCCGATAAAATTTTTCCGCTTTTTACATCGCTCATTGATATTTTAGTTGTTCAAATCGTCGTTTCCGCTAAAAATCTTTTGGCTGACAATCAATGTCTCAATCGCTCTTGCCTGATGAATTAGCGGGCTCAAACGCGCGTCAATTTTCATTTGCCGGGCTGCGACTTTGTTAAATCATCGAACGTCTGCACGTTATTTCTGCCTTTGCGCTTCGCTTCGTAAACCGCTTGATCGGCGGCTTCGATCAGTTTGTCGGGCGAATTTAGACCGGACGAACTGCACGCGACGCCGATGCTGATCGTTACTTTTCGCTTCGGAAATTCGGTCGTTTCGATGCGTTGACGAATGCGTTCGGCGATCATCACGGCTTCTTCGCACATCGTCTGCGGCAGCAAAATCGAAAACTCTTCGCCGCCGAAACGCGCCGCGACATCGGCGCCGCGCAAACCTTCTTTAAGTGCCGCGCCGACGATTTTCAAAGCGTCGTCGCCGGCAAGATGACCGAAATTGTCGTTGTACGGCTTGAATTCGTCAACGTCAATCATCATAAAACTCATCGGAAAACCGTGTCGTTCGGAGCGTTTGATTTCTTCGGTCAGGCGCTCTTTCAAATATCTTTTGTTGAGCAGTCCGGTCAGCTCGTCGGTTACCGAAAGCTGTTCGTATTTTCCGGCTTTGTCTTTCAATGAAGCGCGGTCAATAGCGACGGCGATTTGCGGCGTGATGGACTGCAAAAGTTCTAAATCGTAATCGCCGAAACTCGAACGGTCGGCGCGATCCGTGAAATTCATCACGGCAACTTTGCGCTCGCCGATGAAAATCGGATAACTGATAAACGAATCGGTTTTATACTGCCATTCGAGCGGCGACGATTCTATGCCGTTTTTCGCGAGGTCGGCGACGACAAGCGGATTGCCGTTTTCCAAAACCGTTTGCGCGATTCGCGCACCGATTTTCTCGCCGCTCAAATCGTTGACCGCGCCGATTACCGCTTTTGGCAGCAGCGTATTTGATTTCTCATTAAAAAATAATAGCGACGCGCGTTCGGCGCGCAGAATCTCGGCGGAAATTTGCGTCAGACTGAGCCAGAAATCTTCGGAATCAATTTTTTTCAGATTCTCGTTAAATTTTTCGACGGCGCGCGTCAGCGAAACGCGGTGCGATAATTCACTTCGCAGGCGAAGAATTTCGAGCTCGGAAGCGACCGTGCGGCAAAAACGCGCGAGTTTTTGTTTGATGTTTTTGTCTTCAATGCGGTCGCTGATGGCGAGCGCGCCGCGAATTTCACCGGCGACGGAAAACGGAAACAATTCGAGCGTCAAATTTTCGCGGGCGATTTCTCCGGAAACGATTGTTTTTTGTGCTTCCAATACGAGCGAACCTCCGCGCCGCGCCGTTCCGTTTAACCGTTCATCGTCCGCCGCGACAGCGACTTGCACGTTTTCGAGCGAACCGCCGATGGCAGCGATTTTCTCCAGACGATCTTCCCGCCGCTCAAACCACGCGAGCGAATTTACCGCGTAGCGTTTGTGCAAAAACTCTAAAATCGCACGGCAAGCCTGCCGGTAATCGAGTTTGAGAAGCGCGCCGAAAAGCGAGCGCCAGGCGGCGATTTCTTCGGGTTCTTCGCGCGTTTGCTGTTTGTTTTCCGTCGGCGCATCGAAAGTTTCGGTGTTCGCATTGTGAAACTGCTGAATCAGTGCGCCGAGTTCGGTCGTCGTTTTTCCAAACGGTTGATTATCAATAAGCGCCGAAGATTGCTCGTCGTCCGATTTTTCTTGGTCGCGCAGTAAATTTGCCGCCCGGAAAAAGTCATTTTTGTCTTCGTCGCTGAGTTTTTCCAGTTGTCCAGCTAACTTTTCCAAAGGCTGCGCCGATCCGGTCAGCAAAACGTTTTCAAAAAATTCGGTCGGCGAAAAGTCTTTCCAATCTTCGGCAATCGCTCTTTCAGTGGCGCGGCGGTAGTCGGCGGCTTTGAGAAAAGTTCTGCCGATAATGGCAACTGCCTGTTGATTTTCCCGTTTAATCGGCACGGCTTTGCAGCTCAAACCGGCGTGACATTCATAAGCGATTGTTTTGCCCGCTTCGATTGCGCGTTCAAACGCGTGCCCGCAAAATTCCTGACAGCTTGCGGCGAATTCTTTGGAATTATAAAGCGCGCGGCACATCGAATTATTGTTGGCTCCGTCAATCGGCTCCGATTTGCCGTCAGCAACGACAATCGCCAATCCGCTCCGCTCGGCGAGCAGTTCGATAATCTGTTTTTCAGTGTTTTTTCGGTTCGCCGTCATCAATCTTAAATGGTGAAAATTGTCTCGCTCCGAACTCGCTTTATCGTTCGGAAAATTGTCTGAGATTTTGCACTTATCAGCTTAATATATCCAATCAAGTTGGATTTTCAAGAAAAAATCAATCACGATTTTTTCCTTCTCTGGCATACGAATTGTTTTTACTATTGTTACACATCAATTACCGAATTAAAGCCGAACACCGAAGTTTTTTTCGCAATTGTGTGAACAGAGGAGAAATTATGAACGAAAAATTAAACGGATTAAAAGTAGCAATTTTAGCAACTGACGGATTTGAACAAAGCGAGCTTTTCGAGCCGAAGAACGCACTCGAAGCGGCAGGCGCAACGACGCACGTTGTTTCGCTTAAAAGCGGCGAAATTAAAGGTTGGGACGAAAAAGACTGGGGAAAATCAATCGCCGTTGATGCGACCGTCTCAGACGTCTCCGCCGATGATTACGACGCGCTCGTTCTGCCCGGCGGCGTAATGAACCCGGACAATTTGCGAATGGACAAAACGGCGGTCGCATTTGTCAAAGCGTTTTTCGATGCCGGAAAACCGGTCGGCGCCATTTGTCACGCTCCGTGGACATTGATCGAAGCGGACGTCGTGCGCGGTAAAACCGTTACCTCGTGGTCGTCGCTCAAAACTGATTTGGAAAACGCGGGCGCAAAATGGGTGGACGAAACAGTTGTTACCGACAACGGATTGGTAACCAGCAGAAACCCGAACGATTTGCCGGCATTCAACGAAAAAATTATCGAAGAATTTGCCGAAGGTATTCATCGCGGGCGCAAATCGGCAACGCAATAAAATAATACGTTCTGTTCTGTTCCGTTCCGCTTTTAAAAATTTTAATTTTATAAACTTCAATGTTTATAAAGGTTTTATTTTTTGGCACACGGATTGTTAAACGAAAAAGCACGTCAGCAAATGACAAATTTTACA
>SXVE01000351.1 GCA_005790265.1 Acidobacteriota bacterium
AATTTTTCTCGATGCAAAAAACTCAGTTTTGCCTGTTGATTTGTGGTATTGACTAGTTAAATCAAGTTTGAAAAATCTGCTGTCTTTGTTTGAATACTGGTTTATGGCAAAATCGGACTCAACTTGAAAGTGATTACTGAAAAAACAAGTTGCTGGTTTATTGTTGAATGAACTAAAACGTTGAACATCAAAAATGGCGCAACTAAAGAATTTATATAATCGGTTTAATCTTTGTTTACTAAAAAACTTAACTTATTTTGTTTGATTTTTGGGCGCTTGCTTAATTAAGCGCAAAAAATCGTCGAAGCTTATATATAGATTTGAAAAAAAGTTTTTTGCTTGATTGGCGTCACTCAATTCAGTGGAAAAACTGCGTGATTGGTAAGCGTTTTTCGCCGCCGGACATTGATCTGAAATTTCAGCCGGATTTTTTTAAGCCGTTGAATTTACGGGTTTGCGAGAGTGACGGCGTAGCCGGAGAGGATGCCGCGGGCGCAGATGATTTGTTTGCCGTCGGGCGAGAAGGCGAACGAATAAATGCGATCAGCGGTGAAGTTCGTCAGTTGAACGGGTTCGCCGCCCGTGAGCGGCTGCGACCATAAATTGCCGACGCCTTTGCGGGTGACGACGTAGGCGATTGAGTTGCCGTCGGGCGTAAAACGGAGCCAGCCGGGAAAATCGGCGCCGTCGGCGAATTTGAATTCTTTGAGCGGGCGGACGGAGTTGTCTTCGATGGAAAAAACGGCGAGCGAATTGGCTTTTGCCCCGTCCGGGCGAATGGCGGCGGCGAGAAGTTTGCCGTCAGGAGAAACGGCGGACGGGTAATATTTTCCGACGATGATTTTTTCCGGCTGTCCGCCTTCGATTGAAACGCGCCACAGCGCCGCGCCGCCGTTGGTGCTGTGATAAAAAACGGTTCCGTCGGGCGTGATGGCGAGCGGTTCGCGCACGGCGTCGGATACAAGCAGCGTTTGTTCGGAGCCGTCGGCGTTCATTCGCCAGAGCGATTCGATGCCGGAACGCAAAGAACCGAAAACGACGCGGCGATTGTCGGGCGCGGCGGTCGGCTGCGAATCGAGGTGCGTGTCGATCGTGAGCTGGCGGCGTTCGCTGCCGTCCGCGTTCATTCTCCAGATGTCGGGATTTCCGGCAGCGGACGAACCGTAGAAAATTTTTCCGTCGTTCGCCCATGAAACGCCGTAACCGTCATCGCCGCCCGCTTCGGTCATTTGTCGTGCGTTTTCCGCCGCCGCCGCCGCACCGCCGTTTAAATTTATTAGCCAAAGCCGCGCCGTGCGATTGAGAATAACGCTTGTCAATTCGCTGCCCGCGCCGTCAGCCCGCGCCGCCGACACGCCGTAATAATCGTTAAAATCGTGAGTCAGCCTCGTGATTTCGCCGTTCGGAAGCGCGACTCGCCAAAGTTGATTATTGTCCGTGCTGCGATCCGGGCGTCCGGTCATTACGAACGATTTGCCGCCGTTTTCCCACTCGGTCGTCCAGATTTGCGACCACGGCTCGGCGAAAACCGGCTCGGCGCGCGCGTCGCTGACGCGAATGAGCATCGGTATCATCTGCTCGCGATTATCGGCGCGCGTGGCGGTCGAACAAAGAATCGTCGCGCCATCCGGCGACCACGCCGGCTGCGCTTGATGCGAGAAGAATTCCGGCGATTGACGCGTGTAGAAAACGCGCTCGTGCGCGCCGTCGGCGTCGGCGATAATCAAATCGCCGCGGCTGTTGTCCTGATTCGTCCGCAGAAAAACCATCTGTTTGCCGTCGGGCGAAAAACTCGGCATTGACTGCGCGTTGTCGGCGATTTTGCGCGGTTCGCCGCCTTCGACTGCGACTTTGTAAAGATGAAAAGCCGCGTCCTGCGGCGATTTTGCGCGAAAATAAATTTCCTGTCCGTCTGCCGCAAAACCGACGCCGCGAATCTGGCGTTCCGCCGACGGCGCGAGAACGATGACCGCTTGCGCGGAAAATGTTTTCGCCGCGCCGCGCCGCCGCAGAAAAATTCCGCGACTGCCGTTTTCGTCGAGAATGTAAGCCACGTTTTGACCATCGGGCGAAACGGCGGCGCGCAGAACATTGCCGCTGTTAGTCAAACGCGTGACGCGCGGCGGCGTTTGATTTTCGGTAAAAAACGCTTGCCGGTTGAAACCGAAGTGATACATCAAAAAACCGACGAACGCCGTTAACAAAAAAACGGCGGGTAAAATCAGACGTGCGCGGCGAAATTTCGCGCTGCCGCTTGCTGCCAACGCTTCGGGCGGATTTCTGACCGCATATTCAGCCGATTTGGTGACGGCGAAATAGCGGTGGCTGTCGTGAAAATTCGCGTCGAACTGCAATTGCAAGCGCTCGATGTCTTCGGCGAATTCCTGCGCCGTGCGGTAGCGTTCGGCAACGTTTTTCGCTAATGATTTTTTAACGATTTCGCTGATAATCGGCGTGAGCGCGCCGAAATCATTGAGCGCGCGCGGCTCGTCTTTGAGAATGGCGGCTTGCACGTCGCTCGGCGTTTCGCCCTGAAACGGTCGTGCGCCGGTCAGCATTTCAAACAGCACGACGCCGAGACTCCACAAATCGGTCGCGGCATCGAGCCGTTTGCCGCGAATGTGTTCGGGCGACATATAACCGACGGTGCCGAGAATCATTCCCGCCTGCGTATCAATCTGATTTACTGCCGCGTCGTCCGCGACTTCTGCGCTGCGTTCGTGCAGTTTCGCCAATCCGAAATCGAGAATTTTGACGAGTCCGTCCGGTTTGACGATGATATTTTCCGGTTTGATATCGCGGTGAATCAAACCGCGTTCGTGCGTCGTCATCAAGGCAAGCGCGGTTTGTTTGGCGATGCTCAGAGCAAGCGGCGCGGTAAGTTCTTTGTCCCGAATCAGTTCGCGCGCCGTTTTTCCCTCAACGTATTCCATCGCGAGAAACATTCGTCCGTCCGCTTCGCCGAATTCGTAGATGTGCGCGATGTTCGGATGCGAAAGCGCAGAAGCGGCGCGGGCTTCGCGGCGAAACCGCGCTAAACTCTGTTCATCTTCCGCGAGCGCCGGAGGCAAAACTTTGATCGCCGCCAGACGACCGAGCCGCACGTCTTCCGCCAAATAAACCGCGCCCATTCCGCCGCGACCGAGTAGTTTTTGCAGTTTATATGAACCCAAATCCGACTGCTCGAAAAGCGATTCGTTCTCCAGCAGCGCCAAGCCGTCGGAAAACAGCGAGCCGGACAAAAAATCATCGCTCGCCGCGTCTTCGGCAAGCATCGCGCTGATTTCTTCGCGCAGTTTCAAATCGTTGCCGCACGCCGAATGGACATATTCTTTTCGCTCGGCTTGCGGCAGCGCCACGGCGGCGTTGAAAATCCGCTCGATATTTTTCCAGCTCTCGGTTTGCATTTGTTTTTGGCGGTTCAGCGGCGAAAAAATCCGTTTAAGCGTTGACGAATTAAAATGCGTCGGCGGCTGATCCGCGGTAATTTTGCCGGTTGTTTTCGTTCTCCGTAATATAAAAGCGCGAAAACCGGCGAAAAGTTATACGCCGGTTTTCGCGCCGCCGACCGCGCCGCGAATTTCTTTGCCGAGCCACGCCCGCGCCGCGCGCCAGTGAACCGAAACCGTGATCGGCGCGATGCCGAGCACTTCCGCCGTTTCTTCGATGGTCAAGCCGCTGAAATATCTGAGTTCGACGATGCGGCTTTTCTGAGCGTCAAATTCGGCGAGTTTTGTCAGCGCGTCGTCGAGCGCGATCAGCTCGGCTGATTTTTCCGGCGAAAAAAGAACCACGTCATCCAAACCGACGTGCGCCGCGCCGCCGCCGCGTTTGCCGGCTCGTTTATCGCGCGCGTGCCCGATTAAAATGCGCCGCATAATCTGCGCTGAAACGGCAAAAAACTGCGCGCGGTTCTGCCAGTTAATGCGCGTGTTGCCGGCAAGTTTCAGATACGCTTCGTTGACGAGTGCCGTCGTTTGCAGCGTGTGACCGGGATTTTCGCGGCGCATCTGACGGCGGGCGATGCGCCGCAGTTCTTTTTCGATCAGCGGCAGCAATTGTTCGAGCGAAGATTCGTCGCCGCCGTTCCACGCCGCAAGCAGTTGAGTAATATGCTGACCGTCGCTCATATTTTGAAACAATTAAACCAATGCTCGGTATCCGCTCAAATCCACTTGCCGTCGTTCGGCAGAGCTCGCCGCCGTCATCGAAAATATTGCAATTCACTCGGATCATCGCGTGCATTTGCCGGCAAGCGGCGGCAAAAATCGCTGAATGATGCTGAAAATTCTGCTAAAAATTATGGCGGGAGAAATTTTTCGTGTCGGCGTAAATTCAGTTGCCAAACTGCTTGCACAATCAAAAATTTACACTTTCATCTGTAATGCGTTCTTTTTGCAAAATCTTACAAACCACAGAGTCGGAAGTGCGGACGTTTCCCTCATTTTAAAGTGCTCGGCAAAAATTCGATTATGTGTTGATTTCTAAATTAACGGGACAAATCGCGCCGAGTTGTCCGCTTGAGCTATCTATTTACTTTCCGCGAGAATTTACAGTAATATAGCGCGTCGAAATTGAAAATACGTAAAATTGCGTACTTTTCGTTTTGCCGCTGTAACCGACCAATCTCAAAATCAAAATGGAGTCTCACCGTGAAACGATTGAAAAACAAGGATTTACAACTGCTTGTTTCCGCCATTGCCGAACTGAACGCCGACTTTGATCCGCAAACTCTAGCCGAACGCGCGCTGTCTGCCGCCGCAAAAGTTATTGCTGCCGACAGCGTCGCTTTTACCGGAATTCATTATGACGGACAACTCTCCGGTTTGGCTTGGGACAGTTCCGAAGAGATTTCACAGGAAGAGATCGAAATTTTCGGGCAATTTATGCACGAACAGCCTTTGTTTAATGCTTATGTGATCGAACGAAGAACGGAAACGCTGAAGATCACCGACCTGATTGCGGCGGAAAAATTCGAGCGAACTGACGTTTACAATCAATTTTATAAGCGCGTCGGCGTGCGCAATCAACTCGTTTCGCCGCTGATGATTTCGCCCGATTTGTTCGTGTCGTGTTCGGCGAACACGGATAAACAGGATTTTTCCGAGCGTCAAAAACTAATGTCGGAGCTGTTCGCGCCACATCTCGTCAACGCGATTCGCAACGCATTCGCGTATCAGCGGCTCGAATCGGCGCTTGAAACCGAAGCGTGCGGTATTATTTCGATTAATTCTGCTGGAGAAACCGCGTTCATCAGCGAATACGCGAGAAATCTTTTCGGCGAATATTTCGCGGACGAAAAACGCGAATCGAACGCGCTGCCGGAAATCATCCGAAACTGGCTGAACGAAACAAATTCGGCGGTCGGCGAGTTCGCGCTGCCTCAGCCGCCGCTCAAAATTGCCGGTCAAAAAGGTGAATTGGTCGTTCGCCGCACTTACAATCAAACCGTCCGCGAGACAACTTTGCTGCTCGAAGAAAAAAGAATTCCGTCGCCGCAAAAATTCCGGCACCTGCCGCTGACCGCGCGCGAAGCCGAAATACTTTTTTGGATCACGCAGGGAAAAAGCGACACCGCGATCAGCGCGCTGTGCGGCATCAGCCCGCGCACGGTTCATAAACACGTCGAGAATCTCTACCGCAAACTCGGCGTCGAAACCAGAACCGGCGCGATGCTCAAAGCTCTGGAAATACTGTAGGCGATTGCTAAAAAAACCGCCGGAAAGTTTCGGCGTTCCGAATTGTTGCGGAGAAATGTCGCCAAACCACGTTTTCGCTTGTCGTTAAAGGACAATACTGACCCGTCATGTCGCCCTGCCGTTTTTGAAAACAAACAACCGCAATTTGCCGCCGCGATTCCGCTGGCTCAAACTTTTTATATCGAATGTGAAAATTTATTTTTCAGGGTTTGTTAATAGTTCGCCGCTGCGCGCGTTTATATTTATGGAAAACGATTTTCAGGAGAAAAAAGTGAACAACGCCGCCGTTAATATATTTTACACAAGCGATTTGAAAGATTCCGCCGTGAGCGCGACGCCCGATCAGGCGTTTGCCGGAAGCGCGGAGACGGACGAGCTCGCCGTGCTTTTTCGCGATTATCATAAAACGATTTTTCGCGTCGCTTATCGCATTACGGGCAGTCAGAGCGATGCGGAAGACGTTTTGCAGACGATTTTCCTGCGGCTCGCGCCGGATCGAGTGCGCAGGGATTTTGCGCCGAACGCGGGCAGTTATCTGCATCGCGCAGCGGTTAACGCGTCGCTCGATTTGATTAGAAGCCGCAATCGCGTCAATGCGGTTTCTTTGGACGTTGTAGATTACGAGCAGAATTC
>SXVE01000352.1 GCA_005790265.1 Acidobacteriota bacterium
AATCGGTCGCGACGTATACGCCCGACGGTTTCAAATCGCACAAAACCGGCACTTTGCGCCGAATCGTTTCAAAATCTTCAATCTGCAAATCAACTCGCATCGAATGCGCAATCGCTAAAAGATGCAGCACCGCGTTCGTCGAACCGCCGGTCGCCATCACAACCGCAATCGCGTTTTCAAACGCTTGGCGCGTCATAATACGCGACGGCAATAAATTCTTTTCAACCGCTTTCGCCAAAATTTTGGCTGATTCCCGCGCGCTCTCGCGTTTTTCAAAATCTTCCGCCGCCATCGTTGACGAAAACGGCAAACTCATTCCCAAAGCTTCAGTCGCCGAGCTCATCGTGTTCGCCGTATACATTCCGCCGCACGAACCCGCGCCCGGACACGCGCGTTTTTCGACTTCGGTCAGTTCTTTTTCGTCAATTTTTCCGGCGATAAATTGCCCGACCGCTTCAAACGAGCTGACGATTGTTAAATCCTTGCCTTTGTGCTGTCCGGCTTTGATCGTGCCGCCGTAAACGAAAATCGAAGGAATATCGAGCCGCGCCATCGCGATCATCGCGCCCGGCATATTTTTATCGCAGCCGCCAATCGCGACGAGTCCGTCCATTCGCTGCGCTTCGCACACGGTTTCAATCGAATCGGCGATCACTTCGCGCGAAATCAGCGAATATTTCATTCCCTGCGTTCCCATCGAAATTCCGTCGCTGACGGTAATCGTGCCGAAAACTTGCGGCATCATATTTTCGCTTTTCGCCGCCGCGATTACGTCTTCGGCGAGTTGTCCGAGACTTAAATTACACGGCGTAATTGTGCTGAAACCGTTCGCCACGCCGATAATCGGTTTGACAAAATCTTCGTCCGTAAAACCGACGGCGCGCAGCATCGCGCGATTCGGCGAACGCTCAACGCCGCTGGTAATTGCTTTGCTTCTCGAATTTAACGTCATTTTTGCTGTTCAGCTTAAGAAAATTAACCGCAGATTCTATAGATAAACGCGGATGGAAGAACAATAGAAACAGAATTTATTTTTAAATTATTGGTGATTTATCTTGCTTTTATTATACTTTTGTTCCGTTCTTAATCTGCGTTTATCTGTGTAAATCTGCGGTTAATTTTCTTTTATCTTTTTCAATTGAAATAAATCGTCCAAACCAATGTTTCCGCCGCATAAAATCACGACGACGTGACTCGTTTCATCGAATTTTCCGCGCAGTTTTTCCGCCGCCGCGAGCGTGCACGAAGTCGCCGGTTCGGTTAAGACTTTTGTTTTATCAAGCAGGTAAAACATTTCGCGCACGGCTTCCGCGTCGTCAACGACCGTGACATCCGACAAATATCGGCGCGCCAAATCGAAAGTTAGTTGCGAAACGGCGGGCGCGCCCAAAGTTCGCGCAATCGAAGTAATTTTCGGCAGCGTGACGATTTCGTTCGCGTCCAGAGCGGCGCGCATACTCGCCGCACCATTCGTTTCGACGCCCCAGATTTTTACGTTCGGTTTTTGCCATTTGATCGCCGCCGCGACGCCGCCTGCGAGACCGCCGCCGCCGATACTGACGATCACGTCCGTCACCTGCGGCGCGTCCGCCAAAATTTCCAGTCCGATTGTGCCTTGACCGGCGACAACCGTTTCATTGTCAAACGGATGAACGTAAACCGCGCCGCCCGCTTCGTATTGTTTCGCGCGGTCAAACGCCTGCGCCATCGTCGGATAAAGCTCGACGCGCGCGCCGTAATTTTCGGTTTTTTCGATGTAATTGCGCGGCGTAAATTCCGGCATCAAAATCAAGGCTTTTCGTCCGAGTTCGTGCGCCGCGTAAGCGACCGCCTGCGCGTGATTTCCGCCGCTGACGGCGACAATTTCGCGTTCGTTTTCGGCTTCGGTCAAACTCAAAATTTTATTAAACGCGCCGCGCACCTTAAATGCGCCGGTCGTCTGCAAAAGCTCGTGTTTCAAATAGAAATTCGAGTCGAATCGCGCGCTCAAATCTTCGTCGTAAAACAGCGGCGTGCGTTTAATATACGGCGCGATGCGGTCGGCGGCTTTTCTAATTTCGGCGAGTTCAATAATTTCTCCGGTCGTCGTGATATTTTTTAATTCACGGCTGCTGAAGACCTTTGGTGAACTCTTGAAACGAACGTTTTTTTTCGCATTACGCGCCGTTAATAACATTTTTTTGCCTTTTGTAAATTCGTCCGAAAATCTCGACTTTTCGGATTGTTTTTCCGCTAATTTTTAATTGTTTTGATAAAGCGCGCGTCGTTTTTCGTAAGCCGCGCGGCAAATCGCCACGTCTTCCAAAAACAGCGGCAATTCTTCTAATCGCAGCGCTTGCGGTCCGTCAACGAGCGCGACCTTCGGATTCGGGTGAAAATCCACGAGAATCATATTCGCACCGGCGACGACTGCCTGCGCTGTCACGTGCATTACATCCAAAATATTGTCCGAACTGCGGAAGCGCGAGCCGACCGAATGCGACGGATCAATGCAGACCGGCATTCTCGTCAGGCGTTTGACGACCGGAACGTGCGCGAAATCAACCATATTGCGGTGCGGATCGCCGATGTTCGTTTTCATTCCGCGCAGACCGAAAACGACTTTTTGATTGCCTTCGCTCGCCAGATATTCGGCGGCGTGCAGCGATTCGTCCAAAGTGATGCCGAAGCCGCGTTTTAATAAAACGGGAAATTCCTGTTGCCTGCCGACCGATTTTAAGAGTTCAAAATTCTGCGTGTTGCGCGTCCCGATTTGCAGCATCACGCCGGTCGGTTTGCCGGTTTCGTCGAGCGCTTGGCGAATTTCTTCGACGTGCGATTCGTGCGTGACTTCCATCGCAATCACTTTGATTTCGTATTTTCCCGCTAATTCAAAAACGTAGGGCAAGCAATTTTTGCCGTGCCCTTGGAATGAATAAGGGCTCGTGCGCGGTTTGTACGCGCCCATTCGTGTGCAGTTTTGCCCGTTTTCTTTGAGCGCTTTCATCATCGCTTCGACCGATTCGGGCGAATCAACGGCACAAAGTCCGGCGAAAACGTTGAGATTGTCCTGGCTGAATTCGACGCCGTTGTAGCTGAAATGGTTCGGTCTGGTGTCATTTTTATGGCGACCGAGAACTCGATATTCTTCGGAAACGCGCACGACCGTTTCGACGCCCGGAAAACTTTTCATCTCCTCCAAAGATAACGCCGCCGTGTTGCCGATCAAATAAATTTCCGTCAAAACCTGCTCCGCGCCCTGCACGTGATGAACGCGCGTTTCGATGTTCGGCAGGCTTTTTAAGTGGCTCTCGATGCGCTGAAATTCGCGCGTCTCGCCGTGAACGTATGGTTTAAGAATAATAATCATTAAAATCTATTTTGAAGCGTTTTTGTTTTATAATCAACAGTTTACGCAAACATCACAAATCGCCGATGCGCGAGTAGCGACCTAAATATCTGACGTTTTCCGCCTGCGCCCGAATCTCATCAAGCGCACCGCGCAGCTCGCTTTCACTCGCCGGCGTCTGCAAATCCAGATAAAAATTGACCTGTGAAGGCTGGTGTTTGATCGGACGGCTTTCGATTTTCAGCAAGTCAATTCCGCGCCGCACAAACGGACGCAGCGCGCTGTGCAGTGCGCCCGGTTTATTGTTCAATTTGATGACCAGCGAAATTTTTCCGCCCGTATTTGCCTTGTCCGCCTGCGCCGAAAGCAGCGCGAAACGCGTGTAATTTTCCGCGTGATCTTCGACGTGTTCGCGCAGAATTTTTCCGCCGTAAATTTCCGCCGTGCGCTTGCCGCCGATTGCCGCGCGCCGCGCATCGCCGCTTTCGACGACGCGTTTGACGCTGCCCGCCGTATCGTCCGCTGCGATTCCTTTTAAATGCGGATGCGCCGCGAAAAATCTCTCGCACTGCGCGAGCGCCGCCGGATGCGATTCGACCGTTTCAATCGTTTCAAAGTTTGCTGCGGGACACGCGATCAAAAAATGCGAAACCGGCAAAACCGTTTCGGCGATAATGTGCAGCGAACTGTTCAAAAGCAGATCGTAGCAGCGGTGAATCGAACCGACGAGACTGTTTTCGAGCGGCGATAAAATATAATCCGCCAATCCCGCGTCAATTGCTTTGTACAAATCTTCAAACGTCTGACACGGCACGGTTTCGCACTCTCTGCCGAGAATTTTCAGCGCGGCGGCTTCGCTGAAACTGCCGTGTTCGCCCTGAAAAGCGACGCGTGATTTTCCTGCGGAAATCGTGATTTCCGCACGCGTTTCGGGCGTCGCGGCAAACGGCTGGCGGTAAGTTTTCTGCTGAAGGTGCAGAGATTCGTCAATGATGCGCTGAAAAATATTTTCGACGCTCTGCGCGTCGAACGGACCGGTATTTTCTTTGGTCAATCTTTCTAAAACTTCGGTTTCCCTTTTCGGATCGCACAGCGACGTGTCAACGCTCGTTTTCGCCGCGCCGACGCGCAGAGCGACTGCCGCGCGCTCGTTCAGCAGCCGCAGAATTTCGCCGTCAATGCGGTCAATTTCCGCGCGCGGATTATTGATGATCGGTTCGCTCATAATCTTTGTAAAATATTATGCCGCGACGAAATGTTCAACCGGGTGAAGCCATTTGGCAAAACGCGCATCGCGTCCGCTGACGGCATCGAAAAACGTCGTTTGAATTTTTTCCGTTATTGCTCCGCGTTTTCCTTCGCCGATCGTGTGCTCGTCAACCGAGCAAATCGGTGTGATTTCCGCCGCCGTGCCGGTGAAAAACGCTTCGTCCGCAGTTAACAAATCTTCTAATTCGAGCGATTTCGCTTCGACGGAAAACCCTAATTCGCGAGCGATTTCAATCGCCGCCGAACGCGTAATTCCCATTAAAATCGAATCGTCGGCTTTGTTCGTGTAAATTTTTCCGTCTTTGACGACGAACAGATTTTCGCCCGAACCTTCCGCCAATTTCCCGTCAATGTCGAGCAGTAGCGCTTCGTCGAAACCGCGCGCGAAAGCGTCGCTCACCGCCAGAATCGAATTCAAATACTGCCCGCACGCTTTCGCCGTCGTCGGCATCATCGAAGAATGAAATTTGCGCCACGGCGAAACGGTGACGCGAATTCCCTTTTCCAAGCCGTCCGCGCCCAAATACGCGCCCCACGCCCACGCCATAATCGAAACTTCGACCGGACAATTTTTGGGGAAAACGCCCAAACTTCCCGAACCCATAAAACAAATCGGGCGCACGTAACAGCTTTTAAATTCGTTGCGGCTAATCAATTCGCACGTTGCTTCGGTCAATTCTGCAACCGAATACGGAATCGTAAAACCGTAAGTGCGCGCCGATTCGTGAAAGCGCTCGTAATGTTCGGAGACGCGAAAAAGCGTTGCGCCGCTTGCCGTTTCGTAACAGCGAATTCCTTCAAAAACGCCGCTGCCGTAATGCAGTCCGTGCGCCGAAACGTGAACGGTCGCGTTCGCCCACGGCACGATTTCGCCGTTTTTCCAAATCCATTCGATATTTTCAAAAGACATAAATTTTAGGTTTCAGGTTTCGGGTTTCAGGTTTCAAGCTTTCGTTTCAAATCTCCAACACTTAATCTCAAAAATTGAAATACAAACTCCGAACCTGAAACTTGAAACTTGAAACTCTAAACTGCCCAGAGATGATTGTCCGTGTTGTAATGCAGCCAGAAATCCGTGTTTTCGTTCCATTCGGGACGATAATTTGTCGCGACGACGGCGAGCGTTTCGGCAAGCGCGATTGACGAATGCTCGACGTTCGGCGGCACGACGAGGCTTTGATTCGCTTCGAGAACGAATTCCTGCTCGCCCAATCTGATCTGCCATTTGCCGAAAACAACGTAGATAATTTCTTCGTGCGCGTGTTGGTGCGCGGCAGTCATCGCGCCTTCGTCGAGTTTGACGTGCGCCATCATCATTTTTTCGCCGACCGCCACCGCGCGGCTGTAACCATCTGTCGTCGTTCGATTTACGTTTTTATTCCAATCGTATTGCGTCATAATTTTAAATGGATAATTGATAGTTGATAATTGATAATTCGGATTGTTTTTTATTATTAACTATCAATTATCAACTGTTCACTAATTCACCTGTTTGTTAACCAAAACTTTTTCCTTCATCCACGGCATCATTTGGCGCAGATTTTTACCGACTTCTTCGATTTGGTGCGTTTCGCCTTCGGCTTCCAAACGCTTGAAATTGACTTTGCCGTTGTCGCATTCGCTCATCCATTCGTCGGCGAATTCGCCGCTTTGGATTTCGCCGAGGATTTTTTTCATTTCCTGCTTCGTTTGTTCGGTGACGATGCGTTTGCCGCGCGTTAAATCGCCGTATTCCGCCGTGTTGGAAACCGAGTAACGCATATTGGAAATGCCGCCTTCATACATCAGATCAACGATTAATTTCAGTTCGTGCAGACATTCAAAATAAGCCATTTCCGGCGCGTAACCGGCTTCGGTCAAAGTTTCGTAACCAGCTTGCACTAGTGCAGTTACGCCGCCGCATAAAACCGCCTGCTCGCCGAAAAGATCGGTTTCGGTTTCTTCTTTGAAAGTCGTTTCGATCACGCCCGCTTTGCCGCCGCCGACCGCCGCCGCATACGACAATCCGACCGCCTGCGTGTCGCCGCTCACGTCCTGATGAACCGCCAAAAGACACGGAACGCCGCGACCGAGCGTGTATTCGTGACGCACGAGATGACCGGGACCTTTCGGCGCGACGAGGTAAACGTTGACGTTTTCAGGCGGGACGATTTTTTTGAAATGAACCGAAAAACCGTGCGCAAACGCGAGATATTTTCCGGCGGTTAAAAACGGCTCGATTTCGTTTTTATAAACGGTCGGCGCGATTTCGTCCGGCACTAAAATCATCACGACATCCGCCATTTTCACGGCGTCAGACGTAAACATCACTTCGTGTCCGGCGGCTTCGGCTTTCGTCCACGAACGACTGTTTTGCGGCAAACCGACGATTACGTCCGCGCCCGAGTCTTTCAAATTATTCGCGTGCGCGTGTCCCTGCGAACCGTAACCGATAACGGCAACGCGTTTGTTTTTAATTAATTGCGTGTCTGCGTCTGCGTCGTAATAAACTTTCATTAAGATTCCTCGTTGTATAAAATAAGAATTTTTAGCCACAGATTCACGCAGACAAACACAGATTGAGAAAAGATAAAACTAAATGATTTTTACCGGATTCATATCTGCGTTTGTCTGTGCGAATCTGTGTTTTCATATAATATTGCTTTTTCAAGCGGCGGCGTTTGCCGTCTGCGTCTCCGCTTCCGCCGTTTCAAACGGCGACAAGCGATTGATCGCGACGCAGCCCGTGCGCGTCACTTCGTTGATTTGGAACGGTTTGAGCATTTCGATAAACGTGTCAACTTTTCGCCAATCGCCGGAAAGCTCCAAAATCATTTTTTCGTGCGAAATATCCACGACTTTGGCGCGAAAAATCTGGACGAGATTCATTATTTCCTGCCGCTCGCGCCCCGCGCTGACGCTCACATCAATCAGCGCCATTTCGCGCTCGATGTGCGGCGATTTCGTCACGGCGCGAACTTCGCGAACGCGCGCCAGCCGCCCGCATTGTTTGATGATCTGCTCAATCGTCCGGTCGTCGCCTTCAGTCACAATCGTGCAGCGCGACCACGCCGGTTCGAGCGTTTTTCCGACGCAAATCGTTTCGATATTAAAACCGCGCGCCGAAAACAGCCCGACGATCCGCGACAATTCGCCCGGTTCGTTCGCCACTAAAATTGAAATCGTGTGCTGCATAATTTTCAATGATGAACTGAGAACGATGAACGATGAACTTAAAGCTTTTTCATCATTCATCATTCTTACTTCATCATTTATTTCAAAATCATATTCCGCGTATCTTGTCCGGCGGGAATAATCGGGAAAACGTTTTCTTCTTTGCTGACGACGATGTCGAAAATCGTTACGCCTTTGAAATTCAAACCTTCTTCCAAAACTCGTTTTAAATCTTCCGGTTTCTCGGCGCGTAAACCCTGCGCGCCGTAAGCTTCGGCTAATTTGACGAAATCGGGCGAGATCGAAAGATCAACTTCCGAATACGCGCGGTCGTAAAACATTTCCTGCCATTGGCGCACCATTCCGAGATAACCGTTGTTCATAATGATGACTTTAAGCGGAATTTTGTATTGAATCGCGGTGATGATTTCCTGATTCGTCATCTGAAAACCGCCGTCGCCGACGACCGCGACGACTTGGCTGTCGGGACACGCGAGCTGCGCGCCCATCGCGGCGGGAAGTCCGAATCCCATCGTGCCGAGTCCGCCGCTCGTCAGCCATTGGCGCGACCGTTTGAACGGGTAAAACTGCGCCGCCCACATTTGGTGCTGTCCGACATCGGTGACGATAATCGCGTCGCCGTTCGTGACGCGGTAAAGCTCTTCGATTAAATGCTGCGGTTTGATTTCCGTCTGCGAATATTCGCACGCGAACGGCGCGGAATTGCGCCAGTCGTTGACTTTAAGCCACCACGATTCGCGATTTTTGACGCCGTCGGAAATTTCCGTTTGGTCGGCGGCGGCGAGTTTTTCGGCGATTTTTCCCAGAGCCGTTTTCGCGTCGGCGATCAATGAAACGTGCGCCTTTTTAACTTTTCCGATGTTCGACGGATCAATGTAAATGTGAACGATTTCCGCATTCGACGCGAACGTCGCCAGTTTTCCGGTCACGCGATCATCAAAACGAACGCCGACCGCAACGAGCAGATCGCTTTCGGAAACCGCCATATTCGACGCGTAAGTGCCGTGCATTCCGAGCATTCCGAGACACAAATCGTGCGCCGTCGGAAATCCGCCGAGCCCCATCAAAGTCGGCGTTACGGGAATTTGCAGCGTTTCAACGACGCGCATTAATTCGTTTGCCGCGTCCGCCGTCACGATTCCGCCGCCAACGTAAAAAATCGGCTGGCGCGCGTTGATTAATTTTTCAACGACTAAATTAAGCGCCGTTTCATCAATCGTTTCTTCCTTGCTTTCAAACAAATATTCGGCGTGCAGCTTGCGCGGATTGTCGCACAGCATCGCCGTAATATCTTTCGGCACGTCAATCACGACCGGACCGGGCTTACCCGATTTCGCAATCTGAAACGCTTCATCAATAATCGCTTCGAGGTCGCGCACGTCTTTGACTAAATAACTGTGTTTGACAATCGGCAAGGTAACGCCGAACGTGTCAACTTCCTGAAAAGCGTCGGTTCCGATCATCGTGCTCGGCACTTGTCCGGTAATAACGACGAGCGGAATCGAATCCATATAAGCCGTCGCGATTCCCGTCACGGCGTTCGTCGCACCGGGACCGGACGTAACGAGCGCGACGCCGACTTTTCCGGTCGCGCGCGCGTAACCTTCCGCCGCGTGAACCGCGCCTTGTTCGTGCCGCACGAGATAATGCGAAATTTCATCGCGAAAACGCCAGATTTCGTCGTAAATGTGCAGCACCGCGCCGCCCGGAAGTCCGAAAACCGTTTCGACGCCGTTTTTGATCAAACCTCGGACGAGAATTTCCGCTCCGCGCGGCGCGGGCGTTTTAACTGTTTCTAAAATCTGTGCGGCGGCGGCGGGAACGCTCGAAACTGCCGGAATATTTGCAACGCTGGTCATATTTACTCTCAAATGTCGGTTGATAAAAAAATGTCACTACCCTTTTTTCAGGTAATGACATTCGTGTAAACAATGCTTACGCTGTGCCATTACCGTGTTAAGTAATAATGACGCTAAAAATAATGCTGATAATAATTACCGGCGAAGATTGTCGGTTTTTTATTGCTTGATTTGAAATGTATTTGTGTGCGCTTTTCATAAGCAGAACTTTTGTTGTTTCAAACAATATTACAAAATATAATCTCTGTCAATAAAAATTTCATATTTTTTTGAAACGCGCGGCGCATAAATTTTTGTGCCGTTTCTATAATTAAACGTTATGTATAAATTTTATTCATAAGGTTGACTTTCATTTCGTTTTCGCTTTAAGATTCCGGTTGTCAGTTGCAGGAGGCGAAAACTTGTATGAATAAAGCGGAGAATAAAGCAGAAAAAATCGTAATTTTTGACACGACTTTGCGGGACGGCGAGCAATCGCCCGGATGTTCGATGAATTTGGACGAAAAAGTTGGCTTTGCTCGCCAGCTCGAAAAACTCGGCGTTGACGTGATCGAAGCCGGTTTCGCGATTGCGTCGGACGGCGATTTCGCAGCGATTCAAGCGGTTGCCGAAACGTGCCGCACGGTCAAAGTCGCCAGCCTCTGCCGCACAATCGAAGCCGACGTTGTGCGCGCCGCCGAGTCATTGAAAAACGCCGCATTTCCGCGCATTCACACGTTTGCGGCAACTTCCGATATTCATCTCGAATTCAAGTTAAAAAAAACGCGCCGCGAAGTCTTGCGAATGGTCGAAGAAAACGTCCGGCTCGCGCGCGAATTGTGCGACGATGTCGAATTTTCCGCCGAAGACGCGACGCGCAGCGACATCAATTTTTTGTGCGAAGTTTTGACTGTCGCGATGGAAGCGGGCGCGACGACGCTCAATGTTCCCGACACGGTCGGCTACACGACGCCGACGGAAATTTACGAAACGATCAAAACCGTCAAGGAAAAAGTCGTAAAAGATCGCCGCGACATCACGATCAGCACGCATTGTCACAACGATTTGGGTTTAGCGGTCGCCAACAGTTTGGCGGCGGTGACGGCGGGCGCGCGGCAAGTCGAATGCACGATTAACGGCATCGGCGAACGCGCCGGAAACGCGGCACTCGAAGAAGTGATTATGGCTCTGCGCGTGCGCGCCGACCAGTTTCAGTACGAAAACTCGATTAACGCGGCGCTGCTTTACCCGACGAGTCAGATGCTCGCGGAAATGGTCAGTTTCGGCGTTCAGCCGAACAAAGCGATTGTCGGGCGCAACGCGTTCGCGCACGAAGCCGGAATTCACCAGCACGGCGTTTTGAGCAATCCTTTGTGCTACGAAATTATGACGCCCGAATCGGTCGGCGTGCCGTCAAACGACATCGTTCTCGGCAAACATTCGGGCAGACACGCGCTCAAAAGCAAACTCGTCGAACTCGGCTACGAGCTTTCCGCCGCCGAAATCGAAGAGACTTACCGCAATTTCACTGCGCTCGCCGACCGCAAAAAGAAAATTTACGATCAGGATTTAATCGGACTGCTTCCGCTCGCGCTGAAAAACAATGCGGCGCAAACGGTCGGCACTTACGAATTAATTGCGGCTTAAAATCAACATTTTCCGCACAAAATTATCTTTCAATATATGAATTTGAAAATTGCAGTTTTGCCCGGCGACGGCGTCGGCGATGAAGTTACCGCACAAGCCGTTCGCGTTTTGCAAACGATTGCGCAACACGAAAATCATCAATTTGAATTTACGGAAATGCCAATCGGCGGCGTTGGAATTACAAAGAAAAATTCGCCGCTGCCCGATGAGACTTTGGAAGTCTGCTTAAATAGCGACGCGGTTTTATTGGGCGCGGTCGGCGCGCCGGAATTCGATCATTTGAAAGGCGAAATGCGCTGCGAAGCCGGACTTTTGAAACTGCGCAAACGCCTAGGCGCGTTCGCCAATCTGCGCCCGTCAGTTTGTTACGAAGCGCTCGCCGATTGTTCGCCGCTGAAAACGGAAATCGTCGCGGGCGCAGACATTTTAATCGTTCGCGAACTGCTCGGCGGTCTTTATTTCGGCGAACCGCGCCAAATCGAGACGAACGGCGCGAATCGTGAGGCTTATAACACGATGCGTTATTCGGCGGCGGAAATCGAACGCGTCGCGCGCGTCGCGTTTGAAGCGGCGCAAACGCGCGGCAAAAAAGTGACGTCGGTTGATAAAGCGAATGTACTCGAAACGTCGCAGTTATGGCGCGAAACGGTCAACAAAATCGCGCCGGAATACCCGGAAATCACCGTCGAACACCTTTACGTTGACGCGTGCGCGATGGCTCTGGTGACAAATCCAAAACGCTTCGACGTGATTTTGACGGAAAATCTGTTCGGCGATATTTTGTCGGACGAAGCGGCAGTTTTGACCGGAAGTTTGGGAATGTTAGGATCAGCGAGCATCGGCGGCGCGGTCGGACTTTACGAGCCGGTTCACGGTTCCGCGCCGGACATCGCGGGCAAAAACATCGCCAATCCAATCGGCGCGATTGCGTCGGCGGCGATGCTTCTGCGTTATTCGGCGCAGCTCGAAAAATCGGCGCAAAACGTTGAAAGCGCAATCGTTAAAGTTTTATCAAACGGTCATCGAACGGCGGATTTGAGCAAGTCGAACAATACAATCGGCACCAGCGAAATGGGCGATTTGATCGTCGAAAATTTAGAAGAAATTTACAAAGCCAATCGCGCTTTTTCGGCGACTTGAACAATTTTTTAACCGCAAAACACGCGAAATAAAAGGGAAAGAATTTTTAATATCTTTGTGATTTATTTTCGCGTCATTTCGCGTCATTTCGCGGTTAATAAAATTTTCTGCATTTATGAAAACTCTACTCGATAAAATTTGGGAGCGGCATACGGTCGTCGAACCGGAAAACGAACCGGCGCTGATTTATATTGATCTGCATCTCGTTCACGAAGTCACGAGTCCGCAGGCGTTTGCAGGTTTGCGCCTGAATAATCGAAAGGTGCGCCGCCCGGATTTAACGAAAGCGACGGTTGATCACGCGATTCCGACGGTCAATCGTCATTTGCCTTTTAAAGATGAAATCGCGGCAAAACAGGTTGAAACTCTCAGAGAAAACTGCGCGGAATTCGCGGTCGAATTTTTCGATTTGGGTTCAAGCGAACAGGGCATCGTGCACGTTGTCGGACCGGAACTCGGTTTGACGCAGCCGGGAATGACGATTGTCTGCGGCGCTTCGCACACGGCGACGCACGGCGCGGTCGGCGCGCTCGCGTTCGGC
>SXVE01000353.1 GCA_005790265.1 Acidobacteriota bacterium
CCGTTGTTGTGACGACCTGCAACTGCGTTCGATCAATCGTTTGGCTGACGAGCGCGACTTTGTCTTTCGCCACCACAGCAGTATCGCCGACAAGCTGTTTCAGCTCCGCTACTTCTTCTCTGATTAATCCGGCGGATTCGGCAAAATACTTTGTTGCGACGGAAAGATTGTCGGAAATTTCATTAAACTGCACTGAAATCAATTTGCCCTGTTCGCCGATGTCGTTGACTTTTGCCATCAGCGGATCAATTTTTGTCAGCAAGGGCTCGATTTTTTCTTCGACACGGTTAACCGTCCCGACGATTTTTCTCACCACGAGCGCAATGGCAATCAAAGCGATTGCCATTACCACAAAGCACAGAGCAATGACGATTGATGCGATCATCATCCAAAATTGCGGATTGTCAGCAGTCATAGAATATTTTTAACCTTCTTTGTTTCCCGGTTTGTTTAATGATTTATTTTCAATCGGATAAGTCGGTCGCTCTTCGCTGGTCAAACCGGATTCGTTGCGCCGTTTTTCTTCCGTGTAAGCTTCTTTTCCGGCTTCGAGCGCGGCGGAAAACGGATTAGTCGAACGCGTGGCAACTTGTTTGGCGCGCTCGGTCAGCTCGCCCGCTTTGTCCTGTGCGTTCTGGTAAAGTTCGCCGGCGCGCTCGCGCGTTACTTCGTAATAATCACCGGCTCTTTCGCCGACCAGACTAGCGGTTTCTTTGCCTTTTTCCAATCCTTTGCGCGTTGCGTCGGCAATATCGCCGCGCAGTTCGGTGCCCGATTTCGGCGCGAACAATAACGCCAAAACCGCGCCGATTCCGCCGCCGATCAGCAAGTATGTCAACTTGGTCGTCGCGCCCGCTTCTTCTTCTCTTTCGTATTCGTATCTCATAATTTTTCTCCCCAAACTTGAAATTAAACGTCCTGCTTTTTGAATAAATTAGAATATAACAGAGATTTTAAGACGAGAGCAAAAAAAGTTTCAAGTTATTGCGGTTTCTGATGTTAAACCGCAATAACTTGAAACTTTTTCGATAAATTCATACGACGGAATTTTATTAGAGTGATGTGTAACAAATCACCGCGCCGAGGCAAGCGATAACAAATGCGCTGAACACCGGCAGAGTTTTCATCACGCGGCTTTCTCCGAGCTGCGAATTGCTGAAGATTTTTCCGCCGTATAAAAAAATCAACCCGACTGCCGTCAAAGTCGCCGCCAGACCGAGACTGAATGCAAAAGTCAGCACCAAACCGTAACCGATTCTTCCCAAATTAATTGCCGAAAGCATCAAAACGAGTGCTGACGGACACGGAAGCAAACCGCCGGAAATTCCCAATCCGAGCAAGCTGCGCCACGAAACCGTTTCGGGCGGCAGATGCGAATGCGTGTTTCCGTCGTGCGTATGCGTAAATGCGTCGTGCGCGTTTTCCGCGTGCGAATGATTTTGTCCGTTTTCATTTTCGTCCGCCGAATGCGAGTGCGAACCGGCGTCGCCATGATGATGATGTCCGTCATTCTGCCAGCCCAAAGCGCTGAACAGACGCGTTTTGAACATCGTCAAACCGATATACAAAACGAGCAAACCGGACACGAAACTCAAAAACGGCATTAATTTCTCAGGCAGAATATAACTCGAAGCGAAAAGCGTAATAAAACCGAGCGCGAAAACGCCGAGCGTGTGCGTGATCGTCACGGTCAACCCGAGAAAAACAGCGTGTTTCGGCGTTCCTTTTGAGCCGACTAAATACGCGCCAACCACCGCTTTGCCATGTCCGGGCGACATTGCGTGCATTGCGCCGAGACCGAAAGCGACGAGCAATCCGAAAAAAATAATCGAAGGCGTCACCTCGCTAATCGCAATCAATTCGGCAAGCCGATCTTTTTGCACAGCGACGTTTACGTGTCCATCGCGATTCTGCAAAACTTTTGCGTTTTCCGGGATCGCGCCGGAAGTATAGGAAAATTGTGCGCGGCGCTCGGCAAGCGCCGCGTTTAAGTCTTCCTGCGGATAAGCTTTTAATTCGTCGGTAATCGCGCTGCCGAAAGCCGTGCTGTCAAAAACGTTAATGTCGTTGATGCGGTTAACGATTATTTCATTCCAACCGAGTCTTTCCGCGTAATTTTTATTTTCAAATTCAACCTGATTTACCGAATTATTATCCGGCAGTTGAGCGGACAGATTCCATTTTATTTTCAGCGTCGGCAACTCTGCCGCGCCGCTTTCGACCGTAATTTCTTTTGATTCGACGGTAACTGCAATCGGATTGTTATTGACTGATAAAAAAAGATTGCGCGCAAATTCGGGCGTGATTCGTTCGGCGTAAGCATCGAGTTCGTTTTGTTCGAGCGCGCCGTTTTTATTTTCGTCAATTTCAGCTTGCGCTTGAACAGTCGGGATTTCGGCTAAATCCAAAACTTGCCGAATCTTCAGTTTTGATTTTTCAACTTCCAGCCGCGAATATTGATTGACGCTAAAATTTCCCAACGGATGCGCCGCCGCCGTCAGCGCAAAAACAACGATCAGCAGCCCGATTTTCAGGTAAAAACTTTTCCGCATTAATAAACCCATTTGATAGTTTGCTTCAGAGTTGAATGATGTTCGTTGCAGGTTTGATTTGATAATTTTCAACAACCATCATTCAACTCTAAACTGGTTAATAACTTAATTAAGCTGCTGAAGAGCGGCGCGTGCGTCGTCCGCTTGGCGCAGATCAAACGCCGGATTGAGCTTTAAAGCCGCGTCGAGCAGGCGCTTTGCTTCCGCTTTATTTCCCAGAGCGTTTTCGATCATTCCGGCGTGATATAAAATTCGCGCGTCTTTTGTTTTGAGCCGCATCGCTTCGGCGGAAATCTTTTTCGCTTCGCTGTGTTGATTTTTCTTGTATAAAACCCAGGCGAGCGTGTCCGCCGTATAAATGTCTTTGCGCAATTCGTGTTCGCGCCGGGCAATCGTCAAAGCTTCATCGAGTTTTTCACCGTGATCCGCCCACAAAAGCGCGAGCTGGCGCTGTTCGCCCGCCGTGCCGAGTTTTTGCTCGATAATTTCTACCAAACCGTATTGCTGCCTGGCTTTTTCCTCATTTCCCTGTTTGCGGTAAATGTCTCCGAGCAAAATCGTATTCTGCACATCGGGAACGCGATTGTTCGCGTCGGTCAAAAATTTGACGGCGTTATCGAAATCGTTTTTAGCGGCGTAAACTCGCCCTTTGCCGGCGAGCGCGTGATAATAATTCGGAAAATTAGCGAGCGCTTCGTCATAAGCTTTTTCCGCTTCGTCGTATTTGCCGACTTTCCAGAATTCCTCGCCGATCTGCACGAGATACCAGCTTTGCGCTTCTTTATCCATCGGATTTGCGGCGCGCGCAGCGGTCGTAAACATTTCAATCGCGCCGTCCGAATCGCCGTGCAGCGAACGCAAATGCGCGACGCGCGCATAGGAAGAAGAATTCGGTTTCGTATCAACCATCGTCTGCGCGGCTTTAACCGCCGCCGGATAATTTCCGAGCTCGACGTTTGCGTCAGTTAACACGCCGTAAAAAAACGCTTCTTTCGGATATTTTTTTTGCAGTTCGGTGGCAAGCGTCAGCGCATCGTTAAAACGATGAAAAGTCAGATGCAGCGACGCTTTGATCATATTTGCGGTTTCATCGTCAGCTTTTATTTCGAGCGCTCGATTGACGGCATTTTCCGCCGTTGAATTAAGACTGAAATCGCCGGTTTCGCGAGCGCGTTTGATATAAACCGACGCAAGGCGATTGTAGCCGGCGGGAGAGTTAGGTTCTTTTTCGATTGCTTTTTGAGCCGCAGCAACTTCCGCGTCCGCCGTTGCATTCAACACGGATTCAGCTTTCGGCTCAATGCTGGCTGCCGTCTGATTGCTGCTGCACGCCGAATTAACGCCGACGACGAGCGGCAAAATCAAGCTGAGAAATAAGAAACTTCGCAATCTCATTTTATTTTTATTAAAACTGTTTATCAAAACTTTTTCGGTGTTCGGCAGTTAATTACGCAAAAAAGAGTTTGGAGCGAGAAATCCCGCTCCAAACTCTTTTTTGGCTGTTTATTTACTGGAATGTTTCAGACTTCCATTTTCGTCAACGATTGGTAGTTCATACGTATCAGACGAAGTTTGAGCAGCCGGGAAATCCAGCGGTCGCGGCGTGTTACCCGCATTCGGAGTTTGCAAATACGGAAAACGCTGCAAGAATCCTTCAAAGTTTCCTGCCACGCCGTCGCCGACGGTATTGTTCGGAGCGACGTTAAATTGCGGAGTAAAAGGCGTTCCGCCCAAAACTGCGCGAACCGCGATGTCCACGACATCATCATACGGACGACGTCCGTTCGGATAACCGGCAACGTCGTTGCCGAGCAATCCCAAACGATTGATGTTGGCAAACGGCGTCGGCGCAATTGCGACATTCAAACGCAGATATTCATGCGGCGTTCCGTCCGACAAAAACGTCGTTTAATTCGGTCCGGTTACAGCATTTACCGGAATACCGGTTGCAAAAATCTGCACCAGATCACTACGCGGTGCCGCCGGAATGTTGATGTTGATCGGCGGACCGCCAAGCGGACCGTATAATCCGAGCGCGGTTTTAATCAGTTTCGGAAGCTCCGGATCGAGCACGAAAGGAGCGGCAATCGCATCACCGGCAGGTGAAAGCGAGTTGAACGCGTCTTTGGTTCCGAGCGGAATGACAACTTCATTAACCAGCGGATTGCCAAGTCTTGAAACCTGAACGAAGCCGCCTGACGTGATGCGCGAACCGTCATTTTGAATGACGCGCGTCGTGCGACGGCTGGCTGTTGACCAAACGCCGACAACCGCATCTGCCGCAGTCGGGCTACTCGGAACCGTGCGATTGCGGGTAATTTCCTGAATCGGCACTTCCAGAGCAATGGTTTTTACATTTAATGTTCTTAACGAATCCACGCCGCCGCTTGCTCCGAGCGAACGGAAAGCAAAAGCGTCAAAAAC
>SXVE01000354.1 GCA_005790265.1 Acidobacteriota bacterium
ACCGGCGCGGCGCAGATGGACGGAGCGATTTTAGTCGTGGCGGCAACCGACGGACCGATGCCGCAAACCAGAGAACACATTCTTCTCGGACGTCAGGTCGGCATTCCGGCGATGGTCGTCTTCATGAACAAAGTGGACATGGTGGACGACGAAGAGTTGCTGGAGTTGGTCGAACTCGAAGTCCGCGAACTGCTCTCTTCTTACGAATTTCCGGGCGATGATATTCCGGTCGTCAAAGGTTCGGCGCTCAAAGCCCTGGAGGGCGATGCGGCGTGGGAGCCGAAGATTGACGAGCTGATGCAGGCGGTTGACGATTACATTCCGACGCCGGAGCGTGCGGTTGATCAGCCGTTTCTGATGCCGGTCGAAGACATTTTCACGATTCAGGGACGCGGCACGGTCGCGACGGGAAGAATCGAGCGCGGCATCGTGAGAGTGAACGAGCCGGTCGAGATCGTCGGCATCAAAGACACGCGCCAGTCAGTGTGCACGGGCGTCGAGATGTTCAAAAAGCTTTTGGACGAAGGCAGAGCGGGCGACAACGTCGGACTTCTTTTGCGCGGCGTTGAGCGCAAAGAGATCGAGCGCGGACAGGTGATTGCCAAACCGGGCACGATCACGCCGCACACGAAGTTCAAAGCCGAAGCTTATGTTCTGACGAAAGAAGAAGGCGGACGCCACACACCGTTTTTCACGGGCTACCGACCGCAGTTTTATTTTAGAACGACGGACGTGACCGGAGTAGCGCATCTGCCCACAGGCGTGGAGATGGTGATGCCGGGCGACAACATTCAGATGGAGATCGAGTTGATCGCGCCGATTGCGATGGAAAAAGGCTTGCGCTTTGCGATCAGAGAAGGCGGCAGAACGGTCGGAGCCGGCACCGTCTCCGAAGTCGTTGAGTAATTGTCAGCTTTTAACCGCCGCCGCTCAGAACAGAAAAAGCGTCGGCGACAAAGGATTATAAATAAATGTTAAACGAAAAAATTCGCATCAAGTTAAAAGCCTACGACCATCGAGTTTTAGACCAATCAACGCAGGAAATTGTCGAAACGGCGAGAAGAACCGGAGCGCGTATCGCAGGACCGATTCCGCTTCCGACGATCAAAAACAAATGGACGGTTCTGCGTTCGCCGCACGTTGACAAGAAATCGCGCGAGCAGTTTGAAATCAGAACGCACAAGCGTTTAATGGACATTCTCGATCCGACTGCTGAAACTGTTGATGCGCTGATGAAGTTGGATTTGCCCGCCGGTGTTGACGTAGAAATCAAGGCATTTGGCAAAAGCTAGTTCCGGAGCTTAATCAGTTTTAATAGGACAGAAAACTTTCCTATTAATATGGCAGCTCTAAAAGTTCTAAAGAGAAAATTAAAGTTATGATTAGCGGAATTATCGGAAGAAAAGTAGGAATGACGCAGATTTTTGCGGAAGACGGTACGGTTACGCCGGTGACTGTCATCAAAGCGGGACCTTGCGTTGTCGTACAAACAAAGAGCGCGTCAGGAAATGACGGCTACAATGCTGTGCAAATCGGTTTAGTTGAAGAAAATCCGATTAAATTAAAAAACGTCAGCAAGCCGATGCTCGGACACTTTGAGAAAACAGGCGGCGGCATTCCTCCAACGCGAGTTTTAAGAGAAATTCGTTTGAGCGGAGAGCCGGAAGCAGCAATCGGCGAACAGATAAAAGTTGATGTTTTCGCCGACGGCGACAAAATTGAGGTGGTCGGAAAATCGAAAGGTAAAGGTTTTGCCGGTACTATCAAGCGTCACAACTTCAAACGCGGACCAATGTCACACGGTTCGATGAACATTCGCGAACCGGGATCAATCGGACAGTCGGCTTACCCGTCACGCGTAATCAAAGGAACGCGTTCATCCGGTCACATGGGCGACGAACGCGTAACAGTAAAGGGTTTGACGGTTGCACGAGTAGATGCGGAAAACAATTTGTTAATGGTGCGCGGCGCAGTTCCGGGCGCAAATGGAAGTTTGGTCGTAGTTAAAAAATCATAGAAAAGCGACGAGGGAGAAAACCTGAGGAGTTGATTGAAAGTCCTCAAAATTTTGTTCCTTATCCCTAAAAACTGGAGTTAAGATTATGCCTACCGTAAAGGTTCGCAATTTAAGTAATAATGAAGTTGGTGATTTAGACCTTTCCGATGCCGTTTTCGGCGTCGAGCTAAATGAAGGCTTAATTCATGCAGCGGTAAAAAATTATCTGGCAAACGGACGTCAGGGAACTTCGGCGACGAAAACTCGCGGCAATGTTTCCGGCTCGGGCAGAAAGCTCTGGAAGCAAAAAGGAACCGGGCGCGCGCGTATCGCGTCGCTTCGTTCGCCTTTGTGGAAAGGCGGTGGTAATGTCCACGGACCGCAGCCGCGTGATTGGTCGTACAAAATGCCGAAAAAAATGCGGCGCGGCGCGCTTCGGTCGGCTCTTTCGGAAAGATTGCGTGAAGGAAACCTGATCGTCATTGATGAAATGACGCTGCAAAATCCGAAAACAAGAGATTTCGTCAGCACGATTGCGACGCTCGGTTTGATCGAAAACAAAAAACAGGCGAAAACGCTGATCGTAGATTCGCTCGACAACGCCAATTTAATTTTGGCGTCGCGCAATGTGCAGCGAACGAAAGTGACAAATAGTTACGGCGTCAACGTTTACGATTTACTGAAACACGAAAAAATCGTAATTTCCAAAACTGCCGTTGAAGAATTGACTCATATTCTTGACCCGCAGCGCGAAAAAGCTACTTCACAGGAGGCGACGGAAAATGAATAGTATGAATGTTTGGGACGTTTTGAAAGCGCCGATTGTCACCGAGAAAAGCGTTCTGCTCAAAGAAGATTCGACCGAAGAATCGGATGATCGCAATCACGGGCAGATTTTAACTTTCCGAGTTGATCGCAAAGCAGGAAAAGTTGACATCAGAAAAGCGGTCGAAGAAATTTTCAGCGTCAAAGTTGCCAAAGTTCGCACCGTGCAGTATGAAGGCAAAATGAAAAAGCGCGGAAAATATGAAGGACGCCGTCCGAATTGGAAAAAAGCGTATGTCACGCTGAAAAAAGGCGAAGCGACAGTAGATTACGCGGAAGCGATATAACTATTTTGGATTTTAGATTTTGGATTTTGGATTGGTGTTCAAATCAATTCGTAAATCCAGAATCCGCAATCCAAAATCCAAAATGGAATTATGGGAATTAAAAGATTAAAACCGACATCACCGGCGCGAAGATACCAAACGTATCTGACGCGCGATGAATTAACTCCGAACGCAAAGCCTGAAAAATCGTTGCTGGAGCCGAAAAAAAGAATTTCCGGTCGTAACAGCGACGGACGCATCACAGTGCGGCGGCGCGGCGGCGGTCACAAAAGATTTTACCGAATTATTGACTTTAAACGTGATAAAGCCGGTATTCCGGGAAAAGTTTCCCAGATCGAATACGATCCGAATCGCTCGGCGCACATTGCGTTAATTACTTACCTTGACGGCGAAAAAAGATATATTATCGCGCCCGTCGGATTAACGGTCGGATCAATGGTTTTAAGCGGCGCGGAGGCTGATATTCTTCCGGGAAATGCGCTGCCGATTAGAAACATTCCGCTCGGAACGTCGGTTCATAATATTGAACTTCGTCCGGGCAAAGGCGGACAGTTAGTTCGTTCAGCCGGTGGTTTTGCGCAGATTGTTGCAAAAGAAGGCGATTACGCGCAGCTCAGAATGCCTTCCGGCGAAGTGCGCCGTGTGCCCATCGTTTGTATGGCAACGGTCGGGCAGGTCGGTAATCCGGAACACGAAAACGTCAGTTTAGGTAAAGCCGGACGATCGCGCTGGCTCGGTAGACGACCGAAAGTGCGCGGCGTGGCGATGAACCCGGTTGATCACCCGCATG